>CAYTUL010000043.1:0-14162 GCA_964441135.1 uncultured Desulfobacteraceae bacterium
ATCTGAGGGAGAATGGCATGGTTATTTCAACACAAAGGAACAAGAAGATGGTTTTGATCTTGTAGAATGGATTGCCCAACAGCCATGGTGCGATGGAAATGTCGGAATGATTGGAATATCTTGGTTTGGAATGGTTCAGCGGTTGATAGCTGCTCAACAGCCTCCCCATTTGAAAGCCATATTTCCTTACGAACCTGCCCATGATTTATATCGATCAGCTTACGAAGGAGGCATTATTTCGCCCTTCTGGTGGGAATTGGAACGTGAGATTCCGTCAAATAATACGGTTCCGGAATCTGAAAAAATATACACGAAGGAAGAATTAGAATCTATGATCAATAAGATAGCAGAAAATCCTGACATAAAATATAACACCAATTACGTCAGGGTTCTCGCACGCCGACGTACTGCCTTTTTTGACTTATTGATCCATCCTACGGACGGGCCTTTTTGGTGGGAAAGATCAGGGTATACCAAATATGATAGAATAAAAATTCCAGTCTATAGCGGCGGCTCTTGGGTACCTTCTGGCTTTAAAGCATTTAATGACGCGATATGGGATGATATAAACGATCCCTCACTAAATGTACCAAAGAGAGCTGGGATTTTCGGTCTCCATACCGACACTACGTTGCCGGGCCCATATGAATTGAATGAAGAAGCTTTGAGGTGGTACGATCACTGGCTCAAAGGGATAGATACAGGTATTATGGATGAACCACCTATCCGGGTTTTTGTAACAGGTGCAAATAAATATCGTTATGAAAACGAATGGCCCCTCGCGAGGACACAATGGACAAAATTTTATTTACGGACATTTGAGGGATTAAGTACAGAACCGGAACCGAGAAACCCGGCGCCGGATCCTCTTATCCACAGACCTCCCATAATATCAAGTGAAATAAGTTCGATTAAGTATTCAATGTCGCCGTTTAACGAGCCGATGGAGATAACCGGCCCGGTGTCCTTATGTCTATATGCTTCAATGGACCAGGATGATGGCAATTTTGTAGGGAAACTATGGAGTGTATCCCCAAGTGGTGAAAAATACTTAATCGGGAAAGGTCAACTAAAGGCATCCCATAGAAATCTGGACAAGGATAAATCCAAACCCGGCAGACCATACTATACTCATACGAAACCCGAGCCCGTTATACCAGGAGAAGTTTATAAATATGAAATTGGGTTTCCACCTACTTCATATATGTTCCAACCCGGCTACCATATGGAACTAGAAATTACTACGGTGGATCCAATGGAAATCCCTTGGTGGCACATAATGAATGTTATGGGTCCTCTTCCGAGCATGAAGCTAACATATTACAAGATTTACCGGGATGAGAAATATCATTCCCATCTATTGCTGCCGGTAATACCCGAGACAGATCCGGATTTGTGGATTTAATAAGAATGCCATATAAACTGGAGATCTGGTCGATCAATAAGATCATATAAAAGTATGAAAACCTTCCCACTACCTTTAACCATCGTGCTACTGAAGGACATGACGCCGTATTACTTATCGGACTGTGAATCGTGGCGGTTGTGGGGCAGGTGTCGCGGCACGGTTCGCCACTTGGAGAACAACCTCGGATAGGTGAGGGAACGAAGTATTTCCCGGAGCTGCATACTTCTATATTGAAAGTCGCCAACAGCGTCTGTGTGATTCGCTTCGTCCTCATTATCCTTAGAAGACGTCGAGTGGTATTCCGATTATTCAATTAATATTGTCGGTATATTTATGGGGTCTTTTAATCAGTGGATACCTCAGGGTTTGTGACCACGTTACCTTGGTCCAATCATAAAAAAAGCGAAAGGAGGTTAAAGAAATAGTCAGTGGAGTATCAAAATCGCAATAGTTAGTAAAGATTCAAACGTTACACCAAGATTTTAGAGGAGGGAAATATGCGAAAAAGTACGGGAATAGTCTTAATCATTTGTCTGGTATCAGCGTTATTAACCTTACCATTAATTTGGACTCATAACTCAGAAGCTGCGGCGGAACCCATAAAAATCGGATGCATGTTAGACTTGACTAGTTATCTCAGTATACCCTGCAAGCCCGCGCTACAGGGAATACAAATAAAGCTTGAAGAAGTCGGCTCAATAGATGGGCGACCTATTCAACTAATTCTCGAAGACACGGCAAGCAACCCTGACCAGGCAATAGATAAGGCAAGAAAGCTGGTTGAGAGGGACAAGGTGAAGGCAATTATCGGACCATTGGGAGGAGTTCCTTCTGCTGCAGTCGCCGGGTATCTATCCCAAAAAAGAATACCAAGCATTGCTATTACCGGTCAGACAGATGAGGTTGCTTTGTTGCGTAGTTTGACCTACCTACCTAATGGCCATAATTCAGCTATTGGATATGCATCCGGTGTGTACACCTATGACGCGGGAATAAGGACAGTTGTGACAAGTGCTATGGACTATGTGGCAGCACACTCTCTTATGGATGGTTTTGCAAAAGCGTTCGTAAAAGAGCGAGGAGGAAAGATAATACAGCAACAATGGGTTCCTCCCACCGCCACGGACTATTCGAGTTTTATTATGGGGATGCAAAAGGCCGATGCAGCCGTGGTATTTTTTGTAGGTACCGCTGTTATTCCTTTTTACACGCAATATAGTCAACTCGGCAAGATGCCAGTGGTTGAAGTATACAGTGAAATTGAGTTCCCGGGGAACATAAGCGAACTGGGTATGATTCCCGCTAAAATACCTGTTGTAAGTGGTCTAACGTGGATTTTTACCGATCCGGGTAAAGAGAGCCAGGCTTTTGTATCAAAGTATAAACAAAAATACGGCGGAAGACCGGCACAATTTGCCATGCTCGGTTATTCCTCGACGGCTGTGGTGCTAGATTCATTGAGGAGAGCGGGAGTTGATGCATCCCAAGAAGCCCTAATCAAGGCCTTCAATGAGACCGATTTACAACTACCTCAGGGGCGGATCAGGTTTAATAAGGATCATATAGGTATCGCCAATTTTCGTTTTATCGGATATGAAGAAAAAAGTGGCCGGATAGAATTCGTCGAAAAGAAGAAGTATCAAATCTCAAGTGAATTGACTCAAGACAATAAATTCAAAATAAGCTTGGCCAAGTGAGGCCCCGCGTTGAATGTGAGCTACGCGCTGCCTGCTCTTTAGAGTTATCAATGAGCATATATAATCGTGATCACGTTTAGTCGTCCATGTAATGAAGTTTTAACACAGGATGATTGATCCACAAACCGTTGGTCAAGGTACATTTCTGGACCATGTTCAATGGGTATATGTCCAAGATTCCTGGAAGGCTTTTTTCAATGAGTAGGCTCGGATTACCTCGAGGTTGAATATCTCCGTTCACTTAGTATAAGTTTTTGTTTATCAGTAGGCTTACAAGGGTTCTTAAGGCACATTTACTAGATCTTCTAAGAGTATTAGATTATCACCTTTTATATCCCGGCCTTTTTCCTTTCTAACCTGATTAGCAGCATCCATAAGATGCCGAACAATATGAAATTTGGCAAAGACCGGTAAGACATCGTGAAGATGCTCTTTGACCATATAAACCTAAGGAGCCACATGTGGCGGCAGGCAAATGTTGTCTGCCTGCCACGCTCTTTTTCTAAGCTATCAAAGAAAAACTTCCCGCTGCTGATAAGCGAGCTCTCAGGCAACATGTAATGTATCCATAAGGATGAAAGGCTTTGGCTCAGGAGGAGACAATTATCCTTGGATGCTTAGAGGAGAGTGTGACTAACAGAACAGGAATCAACATTGATCCGATGAAGAGGGAGTAGGCCCACCTGGATAAACATGGAACGAATACTTCTAATTTCCATATTTGGAGTATCATACGGTTTCGTTTTATTTCTTGCGTCTTTTGCTTTATCAATAGCGATCGGCACTATGGGAATCATAAATGTTGCTCATGGGGCAATATTCATGATAGGTGGATTCGCTGGTGTAACAGTTGCACGAGGTACAGGGAGTTGGTTCCTTGGCATATTGGCCGGCGGTGTGGCTAGTGCGTTTGTTTCCCTGTTAATCGAGGAGTTTTTTTTACGACGTCTTTATAAGAGAGCCCTGCAGCAGGTCCTATTGCTCTTCGGATGGACGTATATTTTTGTAAACCTGGCCCTTTGGGTCTTGGGGCCCACAAGCAGAATGATATCCCCGCCGAAATTTCTAAATGGTTCTATCATTATCGGTGATTCTCCTCTTCCCGTTTATCGCCTGGTTTTGATCGGTATAGGAGTGGTAGCGTTCTTTATATTATGGTGGTTACAAGAGAAGACTAAATTCGGCGCTATTGTGCGCGCGGGAATGGATGACGCTGAGATGGTTTCGGTATTGGGCATCAGACTCAGGCCTATTACTACCGGTGCATTTTGCTTCGCCCTGTCATTAGCGGGGATGGCTGCAGTCATTGCTTCTCCGATACTAGGCGGGATAAGCCTCTGGACCTCATCCAATGTCCTATTTTTGTCTTTATGTGTCACAATTATCGGCGGGGTCGGCACTGTACAGGGCACTTTGGTAGGTTCACTACTTGTTGGTATCTTATTTGTTTTAATGGGCACATATTTTCCAGCATTGGCTGTAATTGCTACTTACTTGGCTCTCGTAATCGTTCTAATTTTGAGACCATGGGGATTATTGGGCAGGAAATGGTAAATGTGTGCCCGGTTTTCTCAAGAGTAGTTGCCTGAGCCATAAGCGAAGAATGGCCTATTTGTAAAAGCAATGGAAGAGACACATAATTCTGATAAAGTTATATGGTAAGGTTAGATAGAAATAAGCAATGGTCATGGATTTTTGTCGTCATCATAGTAGTGTTCCTGATATCACCACTTTTTCTTGATGTCTCGATTATAAGTCTTTTTACCAAGATCCTGATTTTCGGGCTCCTGGCTATGAGCCTCGATTTACTCGTCGGATATACCGGTTTATGGTCCTTTGGTCATGCCTCTATTTTCGGAATTGCGGCCTACTCAACCGCTATCTTGATCACCCGTTTTTCTATTACCGATTTTTGGGTGACCGCACCTGCCAGTATTTTTATAGCTATCCTTGTTGCCTCACTTTTTGGCTATATAGCACTGCGAACATCCGGCATATATTTTCTTCTGGTTACGCTGGCACTGGGGGAAGTGGTTTATCACACAGCGATAAGATGGACCGACTTATTCGGAGGTAGCAACGGTATTGTGGGTATTCCCTACCCTGGTTTTTGTAATTCGTCAGTTATTTATTTTTACTTTGTATTCGTTGTTTGCGCTGGATGTGTGATTTTCATGTATTTTCTTACTAAGTCTCCGTTTGGGTACAGCCTACAAGGTATCCGCGAGAATGAAACTCGAATGAAATGCTTAGGTTATAACGTCTGGCTGCGTAAGTATATAACTTTCATTATCAGCGGTGGAGTTGGGGGAATAGCGGGAGTTTTATATGTTCATTTCAATGGTCTTATTGCCCCGTCAAGTGTAGGTCTCGACGCATCTGGTATGCTATGGCTTATGCTTATAATAGGTGGTGTTGGAACCCTTTGGGGAAGTCTTACTGGGTGCGCGCTAATAATATGCATACAGTATTTTGTAAGTTCTGTAAGTCCGCTACGTTGGCCTTTAATCTTAGGCTCATTTTTTGTAGCGGCTGTCATGTTCGCAGGTTCTGGTATTTTTATTGAATTGAGGAAGGTTTTAAGCAGATTTACAAAAGGACGAACATTTTGAGAATTCTTGAGCTTAGGAACGTTGGTTTTAGCTATGGGGGATTAAGGGTATTGGAAAATGTCTCTTTGCACCTCGAGGCCGGTGAAAAGGTAGCCATTATTGGACCCAACGGGGCGGGCAAAAGTACACTACTTTCTGTGATTAGCGGTTTGCTGCGCCCGGAGAGGGGGGAAATTTATATTTCCGGTCAGAATATTACCAGCCTGCCAACTCATCGTCGGGCCCGTTTAGGTCTTGCTCGATCCTTTCAAACAAACAGCCTCTTCTTCGGGCTTAACGTTGTCGATAATGTTTTGATAGCCCTCAAAGGGATCGAGGCATCTCGTTTTGAAATGCTCCTCCCTCTTAATCGCTATAAAAGTACGATTTCTCAAGCTCAGAAATTACTTGAATCGGTTAACTTATGGGATAAAAAAGATATTCCCATTACGGAGCTTTCACATGGGGAGCAACGTCAAGTCGAGATTCTTTTATCCGTGGCTACGAGGCCAATAGTACTGTTATTAGACGAGCCAAGTGCAGGACTTACAAATGAGGAGTCATTCAGACTCTCCGAGATGATCCGCGGACTCATGAAAGATACTGCTGTATTGTTTGCAGCACATGACCTCGACCTCGTATATGGATTGTCTAAGCGGATCGTGGTGCTATGTTACGGCAGGGTGATAGCCGACGGCACCCCCGAGGAAATACAGGCAAATCAGAAGGTTCAAGAAATCTATTTGGGAATGGGGTCTATAGTTGCTGGAACTGATTAATGTACATACCTATTATAGTGAGAGTCATATTCTCAGAGGTGTTTCCTTACGGGTTGACACTGGTGATACAGTGGCCTTGCTGGGTCGTAACGGTATGGGAAAAACAACGACCGTTCGTTCAATTATGGGTCTTACTCCAACCCGCAGTGGATCAATCCACTATAACGAAAAGGAATTAACGGAGCTTTCAACGCAAGAGATTGCTCGTACGGGGATAGCTCTTGTTCCTCAAGGGCGGCGGATTTTCCCATCTCTGAGCGTAAGAGAAAATCTTGTGATATCAATGAGAGGCAAAGGCTTTTCATTAGACACGATTCACGAATATTTTCCTGTGTTGATAAGAAGAGCAAATAATAAGGGGAATGAGCTAAGCGGCGGGGAGCAACAGATGCTGAGTATCGCACGTGCTTTACTTGGAAATCCGGAACTCGTTTTGATGGACGAGGCCTCCGAGGGACTGGCACCGGTAGTAATTGAACAAATCAGTAATATTATTCTTGAACTCAAAAAGAAAGGTCTATCTATCCTTTTAGTGGAGCAGAATGTGCCTTTAGCTTTGAAAGTAAGTGATTACACTTATATACTCCATATGGGCGAAATCGTGCATCACTGTCGTGCGACCGAATTAGAGGAAAATGAGAGAATTCAGGCTGAATATATCGGCGTAGCGCAGCGGCGAATTCTCTCAAAAGATTAGTAATTATTCATAATCCAGGAATATCATAAACCTTATCCTGAGTCTCATTTTAATTAATTGGGATAAACCGCTGCCTCTGAGACTATGTCATCGTTGGCGACATAAACTGATAGGAAATGTGATTCAGTGTTCTTTGAATCTGTCTTTAGGTTTCTTTTGATATGACGACGTCATGGGGAGACGCCTGCCACAATTCACCTGCCTGTAAAAAAGGATAATCCTTTGAGTGGTAGTCAAACCGAGATCACAGAATACTTGCTCTGCTTTATTTTTCAGATCAGGTTCGCTCCTTGCTATTACGGTCGATGTCTTATTTATGATCCATCTCCGATGTGCCGGGATGTGGCATAAATGGGGAACAATATTCAAATTTTAAAAATTGCATAATTATCTCAATAAATGATGCAATTTACCCTGTTGGTTCCGCGTCGTTTTTTTGGTATTATTTGGCCGGATTGTTATGGAATGGTTATCTGGTTTGGTGTGGAATATACATTTCAACTGCTTAGCCATCCTGTTATGAATAATATCAGATCATGGATGACGATAATGAAGGAAAAGGAGTGATCAAATTGAACCTAACCCAGACAAGATATGAAATTAAAGACGGAATAGCGGTTGTAACACTTTCCCGGCCTGATAAAATGAACGCTTTCACACTCATCATGCGGAAAGAGCTGATCCGAATCATTTCAGAGGCCGATCAGGATGATTCGGTTCGCGTTATCGTTGTAACAGGGGAAGGCCGGGCCTTCTGTGCCGGAGCGGATCTGTCCCCGGGAAGTAGCACCTTCGATCAAAGCGTTCAGCACGGCAGGCAGGTCTCCTTGAATGAGCACCGCGATGGGGGAGGGCAGGTCACACTTGCCGTTTTGAGATGCAGGAAACCCGTTATAGCGGCTATAAACGGGCACGCGGTCGGCGTCGGTATCACCATGACATTGCCCATGGACATCCGGATCGTATCAGAGGATGCAAAAATCGGTTTTGTATTTGCAAGGCGGGGGGTTGTCCTCGAGGCGTGCTCGTCCTGGTTTCTGCCCCGAATTGTTGGAATCTCAAAGGCCGCGGAACTTGCCTATACGGGGCGTGTTTTCCGGGCAAAGGAAGAAGCGGGATCAGGCCTGTTCAATTATATCCTGCCGGGTAATAAAGTACTGTCAAAGGCGATGGAGATTGCCGAAGAGATCGTGGAAAATACTTCGGCCGTCTCCGTGGCCCTCAACAAGGCCCTTCTGTGGCACGGCCTAATGGAAGATGATCCCCGGTCCGTCCACCTGATTGATTCGCGCTGTTTTTTCTGGATGGGGCGGAACAGGGATGCCGCTGAAGGCGTGCAGAGTTTTCTTGATAAGCGTCCACCCCGATTCACCATGAAGGTATCAAAGGACATGCCGGAATTCTATCCCTGGTGGGAAGAGCCGGAAACTTGAATATATTCATTCGGATAAGAAAAATCGGTAGGCGGTGAAAATGGACATCCAGTTTGATTTTTCGAATAAAGTGGCGATTGTGACGGGGGCCTCCGGCGGACTCGGTAAAGAGACGGCCGTTCGATTTGCAGGAGCCGGAGCAAAGGTGGTAATAGGCGATATAAAAGTAGAAGCGGGGAGAAAGACAGAGCAGGGGATAATCGCGGATGGAGGTGAGGCGATCTTTATTGAGCTTGATGTCACAAGCAGGGAATCCGTGAAACACATGGTTAAGACCACGGTCGAAACATTCCACGGGGTCGATATCCTGGTAAATATCGCCGGGGTCTCCGGGTCCGGAGACTTCAGCGCCTTTAATGAACTGACAGAAGAACAGTGGGACATCACCTATAATGTGAATCTCAAGGGGCAGGTCTTCTGCTGCCAGGCAGTCTACGATATCTTCAGGAAACAGGGACACGGGAAGATCGTCAATGTGTCCTCCGTGGCGGCAAAGATCCCCACACCGGCAATTCCGCACTATGGCGCGTCCAAGGCGGCAAGTGTGAGCCTGACCCGCAGCCTTGCCCATGATATGGCAAGGTTTAACGTGAACGTAAACGGCGTGTGCCCGGGATGGATATGGACGCCCATCTACAGTGAGAACCCGTCCCTTGATAAGCGGGCGGCAAAGGCCGGTCTTACAACCAGGGAGATGTTTGACAATACAGTCAAAAGGATGGTTCCCTTCAGGAGAGAGCAGACGGAAGCGGATATCGCTTATACCATCATGTTCCTGTGTTCGGAGGCAGCGAGAAATATCACCGCTCAGAATATCAATGTTGACGGCGGGGCCGTAATGTATTAGGTCATGGCTCGATCAGGATTTTTACTTCCGGGGCGTCACCGGAGCTCAGGCGTTCGAATGCTGCCTGCACATCATCGAGGCCGATCCTTTCATCGACGAAACGCTCCGTATGAATCATCCGCCGTGACATCATTTCGATCGTGTATTCGAATTCCTCAATGGAATAACCGATATCCCCGATGATGCGCAGTTCCTTAAGGCAAAGGGGGAGGGTCATAATAGGGATAGGGGAATAGCTGATACCCACGAGGATTAATGTGCCCTGATTATTGAGGATCCGGGCGGCCGTGTTGATTCCATCCGCGCTCGCGGAACAGTCGATGGCCTTATCGAAAAAGCCTTTTGCCGTCTTCAGCATTGTGGAAACCGATTCCGGCTCCTTCGCATCGAATAAAGCATGGATATCACCGTATTCGATCGCTTTCCTGCCGCGTGATTCATTGACCTCACTCATCCCGACAAAGGAAGCGCCATATAGCCTTGCCCACATGGCGCACAGAAGACCTATAACGCCGGCCCCGGCTATCAGGACCTTATCGCCCGGTCTTATTTCAGCAAGACGAACCGCGTGTAATCCTACGGTGGCAGGTTCGATCATGGCGGCCTCTGCATCGCCGACTCTATCGGGCAATTTGCGGACCATGTCCGCACGGGCCGAAAAATATTCGGCGTAGGAACCGGAAGCGGTTACACCGGGAATCCCGTTTTTAAAGCTGTATTTGCACGTGTGATAATGCGAGTTCAGGCACCATGAGCATTCCCCGCAGGGATTCAGGGGAATGACGGTTACCCTGTCTCCAGGGTTGAGGTCCCCGCGTGATCCGGGATTCACGATGGTTCCGCCGAATTCATGTCCCAATATCAATCCCTCACGATTACCCTCTTCCCATATATGAATGTCCGAACCGCATATGCCCGAGGTTTTTACCCTGATGATCACCCTTTCCCCGTCCGCCCGGGGAGCGGGTACATCTAAGACCTTCAGTTTCTTCGGCCCCTGGATCATTAGGGCTTTCATCGTGTCGGGCATTCTTGCAACCTCATTCGGCTCCGCCGCCGGCCATCATTGCCTTGCCGAAACTCCTTGTAACGGGGCTCATGATCTCCTTGTCCACCTGTACATTGATTATCGAGGGTTTGCCGTTGGCCGCCGCTCGATTTATGGCGGGAATGATCTCTGCTGGATCCGTGACAAGTTCACCATGCCCGCCCCATATTTCCGGCATCTTTTCATAGGCCCGCATATCACTGAGCTCGACATTGCAATGCCCCTTTTCCCGGATATACTCTTTACGCGCCATCCCTTCCGAGAGTTTGATCATGCCCCAGGCGGAATCATTGGAGATGACACAGACAACGGGTATGCCGAATCTTGCCATTGTGTCGAACTCCATTGAATAGAATCCGAAGCTGCCGTCACCCGTATAGTATAAAACGGGTTTTTGGTTGGCGGCCCATGCGCCGATTGAAAAACCGGGGCCCGTACCGATTGTCCCGTTCGGCCCGAAGCTGATTATTTGGTAAGGCCGATGGGCATTTAGGGCTGTCTTGATCCATTGTGATGCGTCTCCTCCATCGCATACCACGGTCCAATCCGGTGCTCCGGAGTCAAGGAATTTGGAAACTTCAGCGGCGCAACGGCCGGGGGACATGGGGATTCCCTCGGTATTGAATGCTTCATCCCAATATTTCCTTCCCTTATTGACTATCTCGCCGGACCTCTTGAGCCAGCTAAGGTCTTCCCTCTTAGCGGTCTTTGCCCTCACGGCCGCGAGGATCTGCTTCGCTACCGCGCCTGCCCCTCCGACAATGCCGATTTCGGCCGGCGCATTGAAGCCGATCTTCGTCTTGTCAGGATGGACCTGAAGGATTTTTACGTCCCTGTTAAATAGCGGGGGTTTCCCCTTTCCGATCCTGAAATTAAAGTCGACACCAAGGGCCAGTACCACGTCGGCTCCGCGGATGGCGCGCATCATCTTATATTGAGGATTTTTCCTTTCATCGGCAATCAGGCCCCGGATCAGCTCCTGGGCCCCGACCGGGAGTTTGAGGTATTCGACAAGTTCGGCTAAGGCGGGGATTCCATCCTCAAGGGAGTAACGCGCGCCGTGCCCGAGTACGAGGGCGGGGCATTCGGCGTTGATCAGGAGATCGGCGGCCTTTTCGATCAGGGCCGGATCCCCATAGGGCTGGGCTCCGGTCCTGTAATGAGCCGGGAATGGGACATTCTCCTCTTCCACCTTCTGGCCGAGAATATCATGACCTATCTCAAGGTACACGGGGCCGCAGGAATCATCCAGCGCGTGCCGGAAGGCCATGCCGACATATTCCGGAATCCTTTCCGTGGTATAGATCTTTCGTGCCCATCTCGTGCAGTCGGCCATAACCTTCAGAGTGGGCATGTCCTGCAGGGGACCGGTCTCGTTTTCTTTTACGGCCGAGGCCCCTCCGATATGAATGACCGGATTCCCTGCATGGAGGGATTCGAGCATCGCGGTAGCCGTATCCGAGACACCCGGCCCCGCCGTTGTTAGAACAATGCCGGGCCTGCCCGATACCTGGGCGTAGGCATCCGCCGCATAGGCGGCAGTACATTCGTGCCTGAAATCGATTACCCGGATGCCGCTTTCACGCAATCCGTAAAGAACCGGCATAATATGACCCCCGCACAGGGCAAACACACACTCCACGTCCTCTTTTTTCAGCGCCCTCGCAAACAGAATTCCGCCGTCTACTTTTCCCATTTTACTCCCTCTATTCCGTCAAAATCATCCGGGACAATTTCAAATTGATATTAGGAAGCGGTTTCCTCTATAATGGCTATTTAACATAGGGGGAACAGGCACATTTTGTCAAATGATTTTTCATCGTGTCCCTTTCATAATTTATTGAAAACAGGAGATTTTAAAGGCAGGAGAAAAGAGGTTCTCCGATCGCGGACATCGTAAACGGCTTGAATACAAAAGGAGACAGATCATGTTCTTTCAATTTTCAGACAGGGCCCTGGAATTCCAGCAACAACTTAAGGCCTTCATGGACGAGCACATATATCCCAGGGAGTCCGAGTTTATCGATCAGAAAAATGAGGGGGACCGATGGGAGCCCGTGTCCATCATCGAGGAGCTGAAAGTCAAGGCCCGCGCGGAAGGCCTCTGGAATCTTTTCCTGCCCGACAGCGAGTATGGTGCGGGGTTGACGAACTATGAATATGCTCCCCTGTGCGAGATCATGGGCCGTTCCCCCTTGGCGCCGGAAGTCTTCAACTGTTCGGCCCCAGATACGGGCAACATGGAAACGCTTGTCCGATACGGCAATAGGGAGCAGAAGGAGAAATGGCTCCGGCCTTTGCTCGATGGAAAAATTCGTTCCGCCTTCTGTATGACGGAGCCGGAAGTCGCCTCATCGGACGCGACAAATATCCAGGCAAGTATTGTAAAGGACAGCGGGGATTACATCATTAACGGCGATAAATGGTGGGCCTCGGGCGGCATGGATCCCCGCTGCAAGGTCTTTATTTTCATGGGGAAGACAGATCCCGAGGCCCCGCGCTACAAACAGCAGTCCATGATCCTGATACCGCGTGATACGCCGGGCGTGACAATAAAAAGGCCCCTGACCGTTTTCGGATATGATAATGCGCCTCACGGCCACGCGCATGTCATTTTTGAAAATGTGCGCGTTCCCGCATCCAATGTATTGCTCGGTGAAGGACGGGGCTTTGAGATCGCCCAGGGCCGGCTCGGCCCGGGCCGTATCCACCATTGCATGCGGACGATCGGAGTGGCCGAACGCGCCCTGGAAGAGCTGTGCAAGAGGGCCGTGTCCCGAATCGCCTTTGGCAAAAGGCTCGCCGATATGGGCTCGATTCGACAGGATATAGCGAGATCACGCATGGAGATCGACCAGGCGCGGCTATTGACCATGAAAGCCGCCTATATGATGGACAGTGGGGGGAAAAAGGCGGCACGCAAGGAGATTGCCATGATAAAGGTGGTCGCGCCCGCCATGGCCCTCAGGGTTCTTGATCGCGCCATCCAGGTATATGGCGGGGCCGGAGTTTCTTCCGATACCTGGCTCGCATCCGCCTGGGCCGGTGTCCGTACACTCAGGTTAGCGGACGGGCCCGATGAAGTACACATGGAAACCATTTCAAAACTGGAATTAAAAAAGTACGCATGAACACACAGGAAGAAGTCACCCCCGTAAGGGAGGCCCATCGGTTCGATGAAGATGCCCTTTTCGAATACCTCAGGCCGAAGCTTGAGGATTTCCGCGAACAAATTCGGGTTCGACAGTTTAAATACGGCCAGTCCAATCCTACATTCGTTATTTCCGGCGGCAAGAGGGAATATGTCCTGCGCAAGAAACCTCCGGGAAAGCTTCTTCCGTCGGCCCATGCGGTTGATCGTGAATACCGGATTTTCAGGGCCCTGCAGGACACGGATGTGCCTGTTCCCCGTGTATACCTGCTGTGCGAGGATGAATCCGTTATCGGGACGTCCTTTTATATTATGGAAAAGGTAAAAGGGCGGATTTTTCGTGACTCCATCGCGGAAAATGTATCGGGCCCGGCGGAGCGTGCCGCGATATTCGATTCCATGAACGAGACGCTCGCAAATATTCATGGGGTGGACTGGAGGGCGCTCGGGCTCGCGGATTTCGGAAAGGCCGGTAATTACATGGCCCGGCAGGTCAACAGGTGGGCCAGAC
>CAYTUL010000044.1:0-14112 GCA_964441135.1 uncultured Desulfobacteraceae bacterium
TGATCGCTGTCACGGATGGTCTGGAAGCATGGGAAATATATCAGAAGAGTGACATCAATATGATTATCACGGACTGGCTTATGCCGAATATGGATGGACTTTCCCTCTGTAAAAAAATCCGTTCCACATCCAATAAGAGATATATCTATATTATTGTCCTGACGGCCAAGGATCAGAAACAGGATCTGATTCATGTCCTGGAAAGCGGGGCGGATGATTATATCAGCAAACCGTTTGATCCTGCTGAACTCCGTGTTCGCATAAAGACGTCCGAGAGGATTATTCAACTGGAAGAAGGGCATAAACGAGCTAAGGAAACTTTAGAGAAACGCACTAATGATCTCAGAGAACGTGTCAAGGAACTGGACTGCCTTTATGGAATTACCATGCTTATTGAGAAGCCCGGCATTTCTCTGGAAGAGATACTCCAGGGGTCCGTTGACCTGATCTCCCCCTCCATGAGGTACCCTGAAAACACCCGCGCACAAATAATACTGGAAAAGAAAGAGTACAGAACAGAAAATTTCAAGGAGAGTACTTTAAAATATGTAAGTGAAATCACTACCTACGGGGTAAAAATAGGCACAGTGGAAATCTTTCACGTTAATGGGGTTTCAGAATTCGGAAATTCTGTTTTCACGAAAGAAGAGAAGGACCTTATAGATATTATTGCAAAACGCTTTGGACGTCTTATGGAAGGGATTAAGGCCGAGGAAAACCTTAAATTATTCAGGAGCCTGGTTAATCAATCAAATGATGCGATTGTTGTTGTGGACCCCGATACAGGAAGATTCATCGATGTTAATTTGAAGGGAAGTGAAAGCCTGGGATATCAACGGGAAGAGCTATTGAATATGAAAGCGACGGACATTCTAACGGATATCATGGATCACGATAGCTGGGCAAATCATGTGCGTGAGCTCAGGCGAGACGGTATGGCCCTTGTCTATGACCACAGCAGGCGGAAAGACGGGACATCATTTCCTATAGAGGTGAGTATTAAGCATGTAGTACAGAATAATAAAGAATATCTTGTATCTACTGCGAGGGATATCACAGAACGCAAACGGGCAGAAGAGGAAAGACAAAGGATAGAATCTCAGTTGTTACAGTCTGAAAAAATGGCCTCTATAGGCCACCTCGCCGCAGGAGTGGCCCATGAAATCAATAACCCGACGGGCTTTGTAAACAGTAATCTGAACACCTTGTCCGATTATATGAAAGATATGAATTCCCTTATCAGGGAATACAAAAAACTGGTAGCAGGACTGGAAGGAACGATAAATGACAAAGGATCTCTTCAAATCTCGAAACAGATTGATCGTATCAAGAACCTGGAAAAGGAGGCGGACATCGATTTTATCCTGAGCGATGTCTCCAATTTAATTGAAGAGAGCCGTGAGGGGACCGAACGCATAAAAAGGATAGTTCAGGATCTGAAGGACTTTGCCCATCCCGGTGAAGATAAAGCAGAATATATTGACCTGAATAAAAGCCTGGATTCCACACTGAATGTGGTCTGGAATGAGCTGAAATACAAGGCCAAAGTAATAAAGGATTACGGCGACCTTCCGGACGTGAAATGCTATCCCCAGCAGCTCAACCAGGTCTTTGCGAACCTTTTGGTGAACGCCGCCCAGGCCATTGAAAAACAAGGCGAGATCAGGATAAAGACGCATTCCATTAATGGATATGTGGAAGTCACCATAAGTGATACAGGAATTGGGATTCCAGAAGAAAACATCTCCAAGGTATTCGAGCCTTTCTTTACGACAAAAGAAGTGGGCAAGGGTACGGGATTGGGTCTTCATATAGCCTATAATATCATTAATAAACATGATGGAACAATCGACTTAGAGAGCGAAACAGGAAAAGGAACGACCTTTATTGTCAGGATCAATAAAGATCCGGTTATTTGATTTATATGGAAACTTGCGTAAATCCGAACGGAGCATGGAGTTTTACGGATGTTTGAAACTTTAAAATATAAACTATTAATAGCTGGTGACAGGACACCTTTATATGAAGAGATTAAAAAAGAATTTGATAACAGAGGATATGATATTTTTTTGGCGGAAAATATCCGGGAATACCTGGACACCTTAAGAAATGATGATCCTGATCTGATTATTTTCGGTAAGAGGGACGCTGTTAGGTTTTTAAGTCGACGAGAATGTTCAGGAGTGGTAACGGTGGATAATGCCGAGGAAATCTCGAATAGATGCTACAGGCGCCTTGCACCATGTCATGGCCAGAGGCATTGTGAGGGAGTCGATATTTCGAAATAATAATGACAGGGATCAGTTTCTTGGGAGACTAGGTGGAATTCTCAAGGAAACGAAAACCATCTGCTATGCGTGGACTTTGATTCCAAGCCACTTTCACTTACTTCTTCGAACCGGGCCTGTACCGATTTCCACAGTTATGAGACGCTTATTGACCGGTTATGCCCTGTGGTTCAATCGCAAGTACCACAGACATGGTCACCTTTTCCAGAATCGTTTTAAATCCATATTGTGCCAGGAGGACCGTTATCTTTTGGAATTGGTACGGTATATTCACCTGAATCCGATCCGTGCCCACCTTATGGAAGATCTTGATAAACTGGGGAGATACGCTTATTGCGGGTATAGTGTTCTGATGGGGAAAGTGAAGCGTCCATGGCAGGAAACGCAATGGGTACTCGGAATGTTCGGAGAATATGTAGGTTCTGACAGACGAGCGTATAGGGGCTTTGTTGAAAAGGGAATCGCCCAGGGGAAGCGAGAGGATCTAAGTGGTGGGGGTCTGATACGAAGTGCAGGAGGATGGTAAGGGGTGAAGGCTCTCAGAGAAGAAAAGATCTATCAAAAAATGACGAACGGATTTTGGGTGATGGAGATTTTGTAAGTCGCATACTGGCGTCGGCCGAAGAGGCCATGGAGAAACGCTATGCGCTTCGATCAAGAGGTATGGACCTTGATGGAGTCGCAGCCCGGGTGTCGGAGTTGATGGGTCTTAAGCCTGAGGAAGTATGGGCTGCGGGGAAGTATCGGCGAATTGTAAAGGCTCGCAGTCTTCTGTGCTACTGGGCGGTGAGGGAATTGGGTATACCTATGTCATTCCTGGCGCGAAAGCTGGGGATGTCTGTTCCATCTGTTGGCGATTCAGTTATTCGTGGAAAGAAGATCGTAGAGGGAAAAGGGATCTCTTTGGGAACTTAAAAACCTTATAGCGTCCCGCTATTATAAGATTGAGGTCTTTTGACGAGAGCCCTTTCCTTGAAAGTTCCCTGGCCTTTTTATAAACATCTATTCGCGGCGTTACGCCTCTTCTATAAAATATCATAAATTGAATAGAAATGAGTTAGAAAATAACTAATGCACGTCTATTTTGTCAAGCAACTATGCCAGCTACTGGGGATTAACAGATTACAGAAGATAAACGATTAGAAAGACTATAAATTGGAAGTCCGGTAGTCCCCTTCTTCCCACGAAAAGCTTACTGCCTAATATCAAAGCACCGCCCCGCCTAATCATAAGTCCTTTTGGAAACAATGTCCCCTTTTATGTATTTACTTAAGGCCCTCCTATAGAGAGATGGCTCCCGAGGTTATGTGAGTCAGTCCGAAGGGATTGGGACGAACTCTCTATTGTCTTCGGAAATCGAAGACGATGAAGGCACTATCCACGTAAGCCATCATCCAGAACTGCCAGGGGTAGAGCAAGGCAACTAACGGTTCACGGATTCGGAGCCGGGACGAGGGAAGCTTCTTTGATCTGCCGGCTGTCGGAATCGGCTCGCCACGGGAGACCGGATAAGGATCAAGGGGATGGCGGAATTCCCGTAGTAGTCTGAGGCAAGGAAAACCTGTCACAGGGCAAAGGGGAACAGATTGCAGGTAGATTTTTCGACTCGGAGGAAGAGATCGTGGACTCGAACCATCAGTCATATAAGGACTGGCTCCTCAGCGTTCAGCGGAAACTCTACGGATGGAGTAAGGATAACCCTGACGAACGTTATCGGGATATGTGGAAAATGATTTGTTACTCCCTGATTTATCGAATATTTTTAAGCAATAAACTTCAAGTTCTACAGGCCGTTTGTCGATAATGTCATATAGAAGACAAGGCTAAAAAAGGAAAACAGGCATGAAAATATTAGTGACGGAAGATAATCCTGTAACAAAAAAACTATTATCCAACATCCTGAAAAAAATAGGACACGATGTGATCTCTGTCACGGATGGTCCGGAAACATGGGAAATATATTAGAATAGCGACATCAATATGATTATCACGGACTGGCTTATTTTTTTTAAAATCAAAGAGGTCGGTAGAGGCACGGGACTGGGGTTGAACGTAGTATAGAAAATTATTAAGAAACATCATGGAAATATTGATGCAAAAAGGGCAATCGCCAATACAACTTATAGATAAAAAGGAGAGAGTGAAATGAGAGAAAAAATTTATAAAAGAAACGTGAGTTTTTTCAAAACAATAATAATATCCGCCTTTTTGCTTGGGTTCTTTGCATTTTCCCTTTGCTGGCAAGGATATGGGCAGATTTTCAAAGGAAAGGCTTATGCCGAAAGTCTTTCCACACCCAAAACCGCCTGGAAGGTCCTGCACATTATGAGCTACCATTCTCCATGGAAATGGACGGATGATCAACTTAGCGGCTTTAAGGATGCCTTACAGGGTCTGGATATCGAGTATAGGGTTTTTCAAATGGATACCAAACAAAGAAGCAAGGAGGAATGGAAGCAAGAAGCGGGCAAAGAGGCGAGAAGACTCATTAAAAGCTGGAAGCCTGACCTGGTCTATACCAGCGACGATAGTGCTCAAGAATATGTGGCAAAATATTTTATAAATTCAGACATACCTTTTGTGTTTAGTGGTGTTAATGCAGACCCCCAACAATACGGGTTTGTCGGCAGCAGAAATAACACTGGCGTTTTAGAGCAAGAGCATTTTGTAGAATCTGTTCAGTTATTAAAAGAGATAGTACCAGATGTTCATAAAATCGCCGTCATATTCGACGAAGGTCCTACCTGGCCTGGTGTGATGAAGAGGATGAAGGCCAAACTTGATAAGCTGCCCGGAATTGAATTTATTAGCTGGGAAACCATCAAGACATTTAAACAGTTCAAGAAAAGGATGAAAAGGCTTCAAACCAGTGCGGATGCCGTGGCCCTTTTGGGTATTTTTTCCTTCACTGATGAAGCCGGGAAAAATGTTCCTTACACAGAAGTCTTAAAATGGACAGCGGATAACAGCAAACTACCTGATTTTAGCTTCTGGAAAGATCGCATCTCCTACGGAACGCTTTGTACCGTTACTGTTTCAGGTTATGAGCAGGGACTTGCTGCCGGGAAAATTGCAAGGGGAATCCTGGTCGATGGCAAAAGCCCTTCCAGTTACCCGATGAAACCGACGATAAAAGGAGAGCCGGTGATCAGCCTCGCAAGGGCCAACAGGTTGGACATCAAAATAAAATCCGGGATTCTTTTAACTGCTGAAGTCATCAATACATTTGAGTGGGAAAAATAATTGAAGCTTAATATACGCAGCAAGATCGTATTGATCGCCTCCGGGGTCCTGTTTATTGCCATTGCAGCAAACACCCTGATGAATAGCCTGGTTTTTACCAAGGAATATTCCGGGGCTCTCCAATCAAGGGCCCTTATGATGGGTCAAACATTGACAAATCAGTTAGATCGGATTTTAAAATTAAAGATACCTATAGAAAACATCATTGGCTTTGAGGAACAGTGCCAGGAGTTGGTAAATAATTATGAGGATATTTCCTATGCAATGATTATCGATCTTAATGGCAAGATACTTTTTCACAACGACCCAAAACAACAGGGACAGGTCGTCGCCGATTCAGTGATTCCTCTAGAGAAAAAGCGCAGTAATGATGTTTTGCCAATATATTCCAAGAAGGTTGGAGAGTTTTACGATTTCACTATTCCAATTTTGGGAACGCAGGGGCAATATATTGCATTTGCAAAGATAGGATTTCCCGCTGAACTTATTTCACTAAAACGAATGAAAATGTTTATATATTCCTTCCTGGTCGCATTTACCTTTCTATGTTTTGGAATAATTTCATTGATTATCGCGCTTAGCTTCTGGGTGACGAAACCGATAGATAAATTAATGATAGTCATCCGGGATATCCGGGAGAAAGGCTCCGCCTCATCCCAGCTTGTTGAGATAAAATCCAGAGATGAAATAGGTCAATTTGGCTCCACGTTTAATCAGATGATCACAGAGATACGGGAAAATCAGAAAAAAATAGCCAAATACACAAAAAATCTGGAACTGGGAGTTATTCATTCCGAAAAAATGGCCTCCATAGGACAGCTTGCCGCTGGTGTAGCCCATGAGATCAATAACCCCACAGGGTTTGTGAGTAGTAATTTAAAGACATTGTTTGATTATATCCAAGATATCAAAGACTTGTCAAAAGAATACAGAAAATTTATTGCGGATCTGAAAAAAAATTCGGATGCAAAGGGTGGCCTTCCTGATGTATCAGGCCAGGTGAAGCGTATCACGGCTCTGGAAGAAAAGATTGATATCGATTTTTTGCTCAATGATATCTTAGAACTGATCGAAGAAAGCAGGGAAGGAACCGAAAGGATCAAGAAAATAGTCCAGGACCTAAAGGATTTTGCCCATCCCGGCGAAGACAAGCCAAAGTACACCGACATCAACAAGAATCTTGATACCACACTGAATGTGGTCTGGAATGAGCTTAAATACAAGGCCAAAGTAATAAAGGATTACGGCGATCTCCCTGAAGTGAAATGCTATCCCCAGCAGCTCAACCAGGTCTTTGCGAACCTTTTGGTGAACGCCGCCCAGGCCATTGAAAAGGAAGGTGAGATCAGGATAAAGACTCATTCAAATAATGGATATGTGGAAGTCACCATAAGTGATACGGGAATTGGTATCCCGGAAGAAAATATCTCCAAGGTATTCGAGCCTTTTTTTACGACAAAAGAGGTGGGCAAGGGCACAGGACTGGGCCTTCATGTGGCCTACAATATCATTAAGAAGCATGGCGGCACCATCGGGGTAAAAAGTGTAACAGGGAAAGGAACAACCTTTATCATCAGGATTAATAGGGATCCGATTATGTAATTATATAATCAATTTGCATAAATCAATATGAAGTATGGAGATAAATAGATGTCTGAAACCGAGGCATTAATAATAAAAGCGGATTTCATGATTCAAATAAAAGATCTTACAAAGAAACTGGAGTATGAAATTAGAAAACGTGAAGAAGTGGAAGAAAGATTTCATGCACTCGTGGAAAATTCAACGGATTTTATATACACCCTGGACCTGGAGGGTAATTTCACAAGCGTAAATAAGGCTGCGGAAGATCTTACCGGATATACAAAGGCTGAGCTCATGAATATGAATTTCCGGGATTATACCTCTAATGATATCCATGAAAAAATATATCAAGCTTTTCACAGTATTCTTAGCGATGGGAAACCCCTTAAGAATTTTCCCCTTAAAGTGTTTGTCAAAGATGGAACGGAGAAGTATTTCGAGACGAGTGTCGGGTTAATGAAAAAGGGGGATAAGATAACCGGTTTTCAGGGAAGCTCAAGAGATGTGACGCAACGAATCAAGACCCTGAAGGCCCTGGAAGAGAGCGAGAATCGTAACCGGATGCTAATCGAAAACATGAGAGACGGCCTGGGGGTTCAAGACGAAAATGGTATCCTGACCTTTGTGAATGACAGTTTCTGCAGAATGATCGGCTATTCCAAAGAAGACCTGATTGGTTATCCTGTACAAATGCTGCATGATGAGAAAAGCAGAAATAGATTCAACGAGAAAATAACCCAGCGAAGAAAAGGTGTAAGTGAAACATATGAGATTGAATACAAGAGCAAGGAAGGAAACATTATCCCGACCATTGTATCCGCACAGCCAATTTTTAGTGCAGATGGCCAATACAAGGGCAGTTTTGCAGTAATTACAGACACCTCTGAAATAAAGCAAGCTGAAAATGAGAGGAGAGCAATTGAATCCCAACTCCTTCAGTCCGATAAGCTGGCTTCCATAGGTCAATTGGCTGCCGGAATAGCCCATGAGATCAATAACCCGACAGGTTTTGTCAGCAGCAATCTAAGCACGTTGTCAGATTATATGAAGGATATTCATGGCCTTATTGTTGAATACAGAAGGTTAATCACTGCACTGGGTGGAGATAAAGATCATGGAGAATCTTCTCACTACTCAGGATTTATTGAGCGAATCAAAGCCCTTGAAAAGGAATCGGATATCAACTTTATCTTAAATGATATTTCCCATCTCATAGCAGAAAGCTACGAAGGAACCGATAAAATCAAGAAAATAATCCAGGACCTGAAGGACTTTGCCCATCCCGGCGAAGACAAGCTGAAATATGCCGACATAAACAAAAACCTGGATTCCACTCTGAATGTGGTCTGGAATGAGCTGAAATACAAGGCCAAAGTAATAAAGGATTACGGCGACCTTCCGGACGTGAAATGCTATCCCCAGCAGCTCAACCAGGTCTTTGCGAACCTTTTGGTGAATGCAGCCCAGGCCATTGAAAGACAAGGAGAAATCAAGATAATAACCCATTCTGTCAATGAACATGTTGAAGTATTCATAAGTGACACCGGCTCCGGTATCCCTCCTGAAAATCTCCCTAAAATATTCGATCCCTTTTACACGACCAAAGAGGTGGGTAAAGGGACAGGATTGGGTCTCAACGTATCCTACAATATTATTAAAAAACACGGGGGTACGATTGATGTAGAGAGTACTGTCGGTGCAGGTACAACTTTTAAAATATGTATCCCTGTTAAAGGAATCGACAAACAATAATCCATGGATTCGGTTTTTTAGAAGAAATATTCACGCAGGCCATGAAAGAGATCCTCAAGAACTCCAGGATCGATTCAAGGCAACCCTTAGGAGCAGACAAGTGTATTCTGATAATAATCGCTCATTGCTTATCGTGGATGATGAGCCGGGTGTAGTCCGGGCCCTTGAGCGCCAGCTCAGACACGAGAAATATACGATTTATACTGCTTATTCAGGGGAATCCGGTCTTGATATTCTCCAGGAATATGACATTGGTGTGGTTCTTTCCGATTACTTGATGCCGGGAATGGACGGGATCACATTTTTAGAATTGGTGAAGCAAAAAAAACCTCACGTAGTCCGGATGCTTTTTACAGGCCATAGCAGTGTTCAAAATGCAATGAACGCCATCAACCGGTCCCGGATTTTCGGATATATCACAAAGCCCTGGTCCCCTGACTCCATAAAGCAAACAATTGAAAAGGCCTTTCAGCATTATAACCTGCTTTTGGAGAACATGCGGCTTCAAAATTTGACTGAGGAGCAGAATCGACAATTAAACCGTATAAACGAGGACCTTGAAACATCGATCCGCAAGCGGACCTCCCAGTTGGAAGAGGCTATCAGGGAAGGGATATTGATGTTAGCCATGGCTGCTGAGGCAAAGGATGATGATACCGGTAAACATTTGCTTAGAATCCATTCCATGACCCGTAATATCTGCCTGGGTTTGGGCCTGTCCCCCGAAGACTCGGAGCAGATCAGTTTTTTCAGCATCATGCATGATGTCGGCAAGATTCATATACCTGACGAGATCCTGCAAAAACGCGGTCCCCTTACCAATGGGGAAAGAGCGGTTATGCGTACCCATTGTGTTGCCGGAGAAAAAATCCTTGGAAACAAACCCTTTTATCAAATTGCCCGTGAAATCGCCCGGAATCATCATGAACGCTGGGATGGAAAAGGATATCCGGACGGATTGACGAAAGACTCCATACCCCTATCCGCCAGAATAGTATCCGTAGCGGATATCTTTGATGCATTGACGCATAAAAGGCCCTACAAAGAAGCCTGGCCTGTTGAAAAGGCGGTAAGGGAGATGAAGGCCTTGTCAGGGAAGGCTTTTGACCCTGACATTTTAAACGCTTTTCTGAAATTACAGGAAAAGGATCTGGACTTGAATAATGAAATCATGGAGAGCTTCAATGAGTCAAAAATATACCCATACCATTTTATTAGTGGACGATGAAGATTCCATCATAAAATCATTAAAACGTCTGTTCCGTAAAGAGGATTATCATATTATTACCGCGTCCGGCGGTCATGAGGGCCTTGAACTGTTGAAAACTTTCGGCAAGCCCATCTCCTTGATCATATCGGATCAGCGTATGCCTCAAATGTCAGGTACACAATTTTTGGAAAAGGCAAGAGATATCTTTCCGGACGCCATCAGGTTTCTTTTAACAGGCTATTCTGACATGGGTGCGATCATTGATGCCGTGAATCAGGGAGGAATCCATCGGTATCTAAATAAACCCTGGAATGACAATGACCTCCTTTTGCAGGTGCGCCATGCCATCGAACAGTATGAACTGGTTTTGGAGAATAAACGACTTCTGGTCCTTACCCGGAAACAGAATAAAGAGCTCAACGAACTCAATAAAGATCTGGAGAAAAAGGTTCAGGAGCGCTCCCGCGAAATCCTCGATAAAAACAAGGAACTATCCCGTTTGAATAAAGAGCTTGAGGCGAGTCTCTATAATTCTGTCAGGGCATTTGTTTCCCTTGCCGAGATGCACGCGCCTTCCCTGGCAGGACACGGAAGACGCGTGAGCCATTTATCAAATGAGATCGCCCTGCTTTTCGATCTTCCTGAAACTGAAGTAACCCAGATAGAAATAGCCGGCCTCTTGCATGATACGGGGAAGATAGGATTCCCTCAGAAGCTAATAAACTATACGAATAATAACTGGTCCCCGGAGGAAATAGAATTATTCAGAAGACACCCGGAGGAAGGTCAGGAAACCGTTCGGTTCATAAAGAAACTGGATCATGTGGGTCTATTAATAAGATCACATCATGAATGTTATGATGGTCAGGGATATCCCGATAAATTGAGAGAGGATTCAATACCCCTCGGATCAAGAATAATTGCTGTCGCGGACGCGTGGGATAAGATAGTAAACCTTAAGGTCCATACAAAATCCATCATCAAGAATTATTTAAATGATAAAGAAATAACCCAGGATCATGTAAATGAAGAGGAATTGCTGCAGCGGGCCGCCGTTCACCATTTAAAACAAAAAGCCTTTATAAGCTATGATCCTGATGTCGTTAAGGTGTTCTTGAATCTCATCAGAACACAGGGAGTTCAAGAATACCGGCAGGAAACACGATCTGTGAATGAATTAAAGGAAGGGATGGTCCTTGCTATGTCCCTTTATACATCCAGCGGCAGATTTTTACTCCCCCATAAAACCGTTTTAACAGGAGATCACATCAGTAAGTTAATATCCATTCATAAAAGAGATCCGGTTAATGACGCGATTTGTGTGACAGCGCAAGGGGAAAAGACGTGAATTTTTTAGCTATAAGATAATTTAAATGAGGGAATGTACCCTATGGATAAAGAAAGCTTTTTAAAAAAGATCGATCGCATAGAGAATATACCGACCTTGCCTGCCATAGCCATGGAAGTAAACAGCATGCTACAGGATTATAATACATCCATCAAAACACTCAGCGATATAATTGAAAAGGATCAGGCCATTGTTTCCAAAATATTGAAACTGGTCAACTCGGCTTTTTTTGGGGTCAGGTCCAAGATTAGCAATATACCTCACGCCATTACTCTATTAGGATTCAATACGGTCAGAAACGCTATTGTGTCGGTTTCTATCATTGACGCAATCTCTCTGGACAGGGAAATACCCGGTTTTGATATAAAAGACTTTTGGAGACATTCAGTGGCAGCCGCAGTAACGAGTAAATATATTGCGGAGAAAACTCAACTCCACATCCCGAATGACTGTTTCATCGGAGGGCTTCTGCACGATATAGGGAAAATAGTGCTGTCACAACATTTCCCGGAGATCTTCATAAAGATAATAAAAGCATGTCAGAACAATAGAATGTCTTTCTATGAAATTGAAAAAAATGAAACTCCTGTTGATCATGCCCGTATAGGCGGCCATCTCGCTAAGAAATGGCAGTTGCCTGTCGGCCTCATTGATGCAATTCAATATCACCATACAGTAAACAAAAACTCCCATGATCCCAATTTTGTCATGATTATCAGCGCGGCTGATATCATAGTGAACAGCATGGCTGACGCAACGGCAAACATCAAGTTATCCGCAGTAAATCCGGAAGTAAAAAAAGCCGCTCATGGTATTTTATATACTGTATCGGATTGGTTTCCCGCTGTTTTGGAAGAAATAGAATCCGCATGTAATTTCTTTCTGGAGGATTTAAAAAATGAATGAAAACAGGCATGCCATCTTATGTGTCGATGACGAAGAAAGAATCCTTCATTCCCTGAAGCGTTTGTTAAGAAAAGAGAATTACAACCTTTTCACCGCGCAAAGTGGTCTTGAAGGACTCAAAATTCTTGAGGAAAATGATGTTCACCTTGTCATTTCGGATCACAGGATGCCAAGCATGAGCGGCACGGAATTTTTGGCTAATGTGAAGGTAAGATATCCGGATATTATTCGAATTGTTCTTACCGGGTATACAGAAGTGGACTCCATTACGGAATCAATCAACAAAGGTCATATCTACAAGTTCATTCTTAAACCCTGGAACGATCAAAATTTAATACTCGAAATCAGGCAGGGACTTGAGCAATATGATCTTCTTCAGGCCAATAGGATCCTTCATGAAAGAGTCATGCAACAAAATGAAGAGTTGAAAAAAATGAATGAACGTTTAGAAAGGAAGGTGAAGGAAAGGACAAGGGACCTGGAGATTCAAAACCAGGCCCTGGAATTGTCGCGATCTATTCTGGAGGGCCTGCCGATACCGGTTATTGGTATAAGCATCGAAAAGATCATTGTGTTTACCAATTATAAAGTTCAGACACTTTCGGCGGGCAATGGGAAGATAGAAATAGGCAAAGGCCTTTCTGATTACTTTTCAGCGGAAGTTGAAAACAAGATTTCATCTGCCCTGACAACGGACTCTTTGGAAACCTTAAAGCAGTATAAAATACTCGGAGGAACCTTTGATATTGATTTCGTACCACTTTCAGGAAAGTTTCGAGGCAAAGGAGTCATCATGACGCTAAGATAGCGCCGCATTCTCAGATCCCAGGAGGTCTTATTCCGGAACGGTCAATCTTGCTCTAAGGCTTCGACGACCGATTTATATTTCTCGTGGATCATCTTTTTATCGAATTCCCAGAACTCATCGAGCATGGCCTGGTCTTCCGCCTCGGAGAAATAGGCCCTGGATGCAGGGAAAAAGACCTTGTCTTCCTTTTCTATATGTTTGGGGTAGAAGTCCGCCAATGTGTGCAGGTGGCCGGAAATGTCCGTCAGGGCCGAACTGTCTCCACTCCTGTAGCGACTGTTGGCTTCGGTTAGTTTTTTTGTTATCTGCCGGCCAAAAATGTGTTCCTCGATCAGTTCATTCATGACCCGCCTGTCATCATTTGAGAGTTCCTTTTTTTGGAGGTCTCTAAACAGGATATCCTCTTCCTTCCCGTGATGAGTTCGGTCTGCATAGGTCCGGATAAAATCAACCGCTGTATCGATAAACAAAGGGTCTACCTCGTTTGTTGCTTCTATTTGCTTTAATGTTTTTTTAATCTGGCGGATCATCCGCTCGATCAGCCGGTGTTCAATCATGAGTGGCCCACGTGCCTGCATCATTCAACCTCCTGTGTAAAGATTGAGGTATTTACCCGATTCTATTTTCTTGCCACCATATTTTGTTGTAAAGAAGCAATATCCCTATGACTGGAAATTCCAAGCTGAAGTCATCAAAGGGTATAGATCAGCCAAACAATTTTTCATTTTTTTCGTTTTCTCAGACGGTATTTTATAGGCTCCTTTTGAACAGATACCTGTGCACTATTATCATTTGTATGGAATTGGGTTTGAGCTTCACGAATCCATTGGTCAATGGCATCTTTATTAAATCTCCAGGCCCTGCCGGTCCGAAAAGCCGGGATCTTTCCCAGGGAGGCATATTTGCAGACGGTGGCTTCGTGGAGTGTGAGATATTCAGACACTTCCTTTGTGGACATGAACTTGGCCAAAAT
>CAYTUL010000045.1:0-14034 GCA_964441135.1 uncultured Desulfobacteraceae bacterium
GATTATAGGGAAAAGATTCCGCGCAGATTAAAGAAACCCAGGAGTCCGGACTCCGAGCTTGATTTTAAGGGATTTTTCTTCAAAACCGTAGCGGATATAAACAGGAAATAGCATGAGAAAGGATGAAGATGAAGTACAGTCCGGTGTTCCTTCATGGATGATCACCTTTTCGGACCTTGCCACCCTGCTTCTTACCTTCTTTGTGCTTCTTCTTTCCATGTCTTCGATGGATGACAAGACATTGAAAAGCCTTTTTACCAACTTTACCAGCGCCTGTGGAATATTAAACTTCAAAGAGTATGGTGAAGTGTACAGGCCTAAACAGGTCATGATTGAAGGTATTTATCAGAGATTAAAAGATACCCTTGTTATCAAAAGGGCTGATGATCCCGTTGACATTCCTTCCGAAACAACAGAGACATATTTAAAGGAAAGCGGCGGTCAGGTTGTCATACAGAGCGTTGAAAATGGATTTAAACTGGTGTTCGGGCATAAACTTCTTTTCGAGTCAGGCAAGGCGGATATCAAAGAGGAGATGAAACCGATTCTGGAACAGGTAGCCAGTTTTATTAATTCATCGTCCTACCAGATCTATATCGACGGCCATACCGATAATGTTCCGATAAATAATCCTGAATTTCCAAGAAATGAGGATCTTGCAATGGCAAGGGCCTACAATGTCATGGAGTACCTTGTCACTGAATCGGATGTATCGCCCGACAATATTGCTATTGTAGGGTATGGAGAATATCACCCGGTCAGTCCAAATGACACCCCGGCAGGAAGAAGAAATAATAGACGGGTGGAGATGATTTTTAAAAATAAAAGATACTTCTAATCATTCCTTCTTTTCCTAAATACCAGTTTGATAGGGACATTATTTAGTTCAAAACGGTCCCGGATTTGATTAATCATGAACCGTTTATAGGAGAAATGAACCATTTCCGGTCTGTTCACAAAAATAACGAAAGTAGGGGGTTTTATATCCGTTTGTGTGGCATAGAGAAACTTCAGCCGCCCTCTTCCGATCTTGGGCGGGGGCCTTTTTTGAATCATTTCTTCCAGGGCCCTGTTTAATTCACCCGTTCCGGCCCTTGAGCAAAACTGCTCATAGACCAGGTCGATCTTTTTAATAAGCTTTTCCGTGTGCTCGCCGGTAAGGGCGGAGAGGTTAATAACTGGGGCAAAGGAGACAAACCTTAATTGACGATCCATGGATCTTTCTAATTCTCGTTTCCTGTTCCTGTCCTTTTTGACAAGATCCCATTTGTTAACAGCAAGGACAATCCCTCGGCCACGGTCAAGGGCATACCCGCAAATACGCGCATCCTGCTCCGTGATTCCCGCTCCTGCATCAAGAAGAATAACGGCCACATGACATCGATCGAGACTTCTCAGGGCCTTGATCATAGAAAATTTTTCGATCCTCTCTTTGACCCGGCTTTTTCTTCTAATACCCGCTGTGTCTATGAGAATATATTCTTTTTCCCTCCAGGCAAAGAGGATATCAATGGAGTCACGGGTAGTCCCGGGCAACTCACTCACCAGCACCCGGTCAAAGCCCAGGAGCCGGTTAATGAGTGAGGATTTACCGGTGTTGGGCCTCCCGATTACTGCCACCCTGACCCGTGTATCCGCTTCCGATTCCAAAGCATCCTGTTTCGGCAGTTCCCGTATAATGTCATCCATGAGATTTCTGAGACCATAACCGTGAGCAGCCGAAATAGGATAGACCCTGTTTACCCCCAGTTTATAGAAATCATGGATTCGGTCCTCATGCTCGGGACCGTCAATCTTGTTAACAACCGTAAACACTCTCTTTTCATTTCTGCGGAGTATGCCTGCAATTTCTTCATCGCCTGGCAATAAACCCTTGTAACCGTCCAGTATGAAAATAACCCGATCCGCCTCGGCTATTGCCTTTAAAATCTGATCTTTTACCTGATCAGACAATTTTTTCGAGCTTTCGTCATCAAAACCTCCTGTATCTATAATAATAAAGGGGATATCTTCCCAATAAACGGAGGCATAGAGACGGTCCCTTGTCACGCCAGGCTGGTTATCCACAAGGGAATCCCTTGACTTCGAGAGCCGGTTGAAAAGGGTTGATTTGCCGACATTGGGCCGCCCTACGATGGCAATGATGGATGTCATAATAGGGGGTTGATAATAAGGAAGTTTTAGGTTTCAGGCGTATGCTATCAGGTTTTCACTGATAGTGCGGTTAAGATCCATTAGTTTCACCGGTTTTTGGAGGAGAGAAAGGGCAATGCCTTCTTCAATCGTTTTACGAGCCCTATGATCGCCCGGATTGCCGGTCAACATTAATATCCTGGCCTCAGGATCAAAGGATTTTATTTTGGAGGAAGATTCGTAACCATCCATTACAGGCATTTCAACGTCCATAACAACGATGTCAGGTAAGAATGTCTTATATTTCTCAAGTGCTTCTTGACCATTAAAGGCTCTTTCAACATTGTAATCACCAACCATAATAAGCGATTCCATTATCAGCTCGGAAAGAATTTTTTCATCATCCACAACTAATACCTTTTTTTTGATCATTTTAACCCCCACTTGAGATCATATATTTTACGGAATAGTTGTCGAGAGAGAATAATCCCTTTGGAAAGGCATGTCAACATAAAACTACAAGATATTGTATTAATAAGAAAAAAAAATATGTATATTGTATTTTTTCAACATTTTTTTGAATTCTTTTACCTATCGGAATTGTGTGATATTTTAACCGGATAAGGCACTTATTAACAATTTCACAAAGCGTCGAAATTACCCATGCTACATTTTTTTATCTTGACTAAATGGCGCGATATGGATAATTTTTTTTTAAATCCAGGACCCCTAGACGCCGTCAGAGTTGGCGGAAATTTCTGATATATTCAGGTCCCAATCATTTTACGCGCGATCGGAATGCCTACAAAATACATCATCGTGACAGGGGGAGTCTTATCAGGCCTGGGCAAAGGGATTGCCGCGGCCTCAATAGGACATCTCCTATCCTCAAAACTAAAAATCATCCCAATAAAATGCGACGGATATCTTAACGTCGATCCTGGAACCATGAACCCTTACGAACATGGAGAAGTCTTTGTACTCGATGACGGGGGTGAAGTGGATATGGATTTCGGGCATTATGAACGGTTTTTAGGTGTCGACTGCAAGTCAAAATGGAACCTTACTATGGGCAAGGTATTTGACATGGTCAGACAGAAAGAAAGGAAAGGAGATTACCTTGGAAAAACTGTTCAATATATCCCCCATGTAACGGACGTGATCAAGAACCATATCTTTGATGTGGCACGAGAGGAGTCCGCGGATCTTGTTATCGTGGAAATCGGAGGAACGGTAGGGGATATCGAGAATGAATTATTCCTTGAAGCGATGAGACAAATGAAAGAGGATGCAGGTAAAGAGAACACTGTATATGTCCATCTCACCTATGTCCCGATTCCCCATGGCGTAAACGAACAAAAATCAAAACCTACCCAGCAGAGCGTAAATCTCCTGAAACAGAGGGGGATCTTTCCGGATATTATAATAGGCAGATGCTCTCAGTTCTTGACGAAGGAGGTAAAGGCGAAGATCTCAAATTTCTGTGATGTAGAGCCGGAAGCCGTGATTACTGGGCTGGATGTGGACGATATCTACGAGATACCAATTGTCTTTGAGGAAGAGGGTCTTCCGGGAATACTTCATAAAAAATTAAGCATCTATAGCCCGCCCGATCTGAGAAAATGGAAACAGTTAATTCACAATCTAAGGAATCCCGGGAAAAAGATTACGGTGGCCATGTGCGGCAAATATACCAAATTAGAGGATTCCTATGCCTCGATTATTGAATCCTTCAATCACTGCTCGGCCCATCTTGGTTGTAAAATCAATCTAAAGTGGGTGGAGACCACGGACCTGTCCGACATCTCCTTTTTAGATGAAGTAGATGGTGTGGTGGTTCCCGGGGGATTCGGGTCCAGGGGGACGGAAGGCAAGATAGAGACAATCAGGCAGGCGAGAGAAAGGAATATCCCCTTTTTGGGCCTTTGTCTGGGTCTTCATATGGCTGTAATCGAATTTTCAAGGAATGTATGTAACCTGGAAGGAGCAAATTCGACGGAGATAAATCCTGATACTGTTCACCCAGTAATAGACATCCTTCCAGAACAAAAGAATATAAAAGAGAAGGGTGGGACCATGAGACTCGGGGCCTATCCAGCTGTTCTCAAGGAAGGGTCCCTGCTTAGATCCCTTTACGATAAGAATGAGGTATCAGAGAGACACCGGCACAGATATGAAGTCAACCCTGCGTATCATGATATTATAACGAAACATGGAATGGTCTTTTCAGGATGTTCCCCTGATGGCAGGCTGGTGGAATTTATTGAATTACCTTATTTGAGATACTTTGCCGCTACCCAGGCCCATCCTGAATTGAAGTCCAGGATGGAATCTCCTGCGCCGCTCTTTTACGGTTTTGTAAAGGCTTGTCTTGATTGATCCTTTTTCCAATCCTGTTCAAATATTATGAAGCATTATTAAAATAACCCGTGCCTGAAAATAAAAACTCAAGCGGGGACGAAAGAACCACAAGAAGGTTATACCCTATGAATGAAGGTTACTTCGTTGTTTTTTCAGGTCTCGATAAACCGGAAACCCATTTTAAACAAAAGATGGTTCGCTTGGGGGTATCTCCCGCCACCGTCGAACAGATTATTAAAAAATCTCCTGTCATTCTAAAGGCCGGTATGCCCCTTGATCGAGCAAAGCGGTATGCTGATGCTGTTCGGGAAGCGGGCGGGATAGTCCGGATTCGGAGGCATGGCCTTCAAGTTAAAGAATCTAATATTGACAGGCCAATTAATATTGAACCATTAGAAAATTTTACAATGTGTCCGCAATGCGGTTATAAACAGCTCAAAAGAGATAAATGCATAAAATGTGGTTTTAATTTTTAAACCGGTTTCCGGAGCTTTGGGGATGGAGATATGGCGAACGTCGTTGAATTGAGTAAAGCCAGGTTAACAATAAAGGCAGGGAAGGGCTTCCGAAACTGGATAAGCCGATTCAAAGAGGATTTTGGACTGTTCACTCGTCTTGATCATATTTCGGATAAGACCCTGTCCTTTTTGGCTCAAGGCAGAGGAGACAACTCTTTTTATCTGTATGATCTGATAATGAATATTCAGGGGCTTGGTTCAGGTTTTGAGCACAATGAATTAGATATAAAAGATAAGATGATGGTAATGGATCGCTTTCTTTTCCTTTTAGACAGAATAAGGTTTGAGTATATGAAGCGTTTGGGTTGGTTGGCGAGTTATCCTGGAGAAGAGTTCACCCTGATTGAGCTCATTGTAAAGTTTGATCAACTGGCGCCGGGTATGCAGTCAAAAACTCCGGTTCTCCGGGAGGATCATCATGCGTATCAAGAGTTCCGTAAAATGAATATGTTTGAGAAGGAAGAGTTCATCAGAAAGCTGATACCCGAGGCATTAAAAAGAATCCAGGATCATTCAACGACCTTATAGACCGTATCGTTTTCGCGAACCCTTTCATTCACTTTGATCCCTACAAGATCACCAGTCTTAGCCTCTTCGATAGCCTGATTATCAACCTCCATACTCTTTACCGCCTCGGTAAAATCGGTTGTATGGCCTTTATATCTCAGTAAATCACCCTTCTTTATACTACCGCTCTTCACTTCAATGGCGGCCACACTCGGTTTTGCGAAATACTTAACGATGACTCCAACCTCTACTTCCTGCATGGTAGCCCCTCCTAATAGTTATAAGATTAGCAATATTTAGATAATTATATATCATTTTTTTATTATGATTGTCAAGAGATCCCTTATATCATTTCTTAATCATGCATATTCCTATTGAATCATAACTCCGATTTGTATAGTATTGAAATATGGGATTTCATTTCCGGACCCGGAGATTTTTTGATGAAAGAGTATAAGAAACGATTAGCGGTTACGCTTGCCGAGACAGGAGCCCTGTTTTTTGATGATGGACTGATCTTGAAGGATGGCCGCTCAACCCCATATTTTTTAAATTTTGGGATGTTCAGGTCAGGGCGGCTGAGCATGGAAATAGGCTCTTTTTTTGCCGACATGATCGTGGAACTCGGCCTCGCCGGTGAAACAGATATCATAATGGGGCCTTCTTATAAGGGAAGCGCAATCGCTGTTGCCGCTTCCATCGCTCTGTATGTCAACCATGGACATGATGTATTATTTGAATACGACCGAAAAGAGGCCAAGAGTCATGGTGAAGGAAGTAAATCTAAAAGCCTTCTGGTCAACGGAACATTATTTGACGGGTGCCGCATTTTTATCGTGGATGATGTCGTTACATCCATGGGTACCAAATATGAACTTCTCGACAGGTTGCATAGAGAGGCTGAAGATAGGAAACTATCAATCAAAATAACGGGCATAGGTATTGCCGTTGACAGGGAACAAAGTACGGCCATTTATGACAGGGAAGGGAACGTTATACCGGATCGGAGAGGAGAGGACACAATCCGGAATTTTACCGCCAACACCGGCATATCGGTTTATTCAGTAGCGGGGATCAGGGAGGTCATGGATTATCTTTACCAGGAAAGGGTCCCGGTCCTGATAAATGGAAGTCGTAAATCCATCAATCCTGCAGTAAAAGAAAAGTTCGATGCTTATCTGAGAATCTATGGGAATATTTAAAACTCGAGTATCGAAAGCGGATCGTATTAATTATGATTTAAGGACCAGCCCCCATGGCGAATAAGAGACTTACTGACCCTTTTATCAGGGCATATTATGAATTTAAAAAGTCCATTGATTTTTCAAGGGGCGGTATTTTGCCGGATCTGGAAAAAATGATCGGATATCTGCTCATGGGAGTTCCCCCTGTCCCTGCAGATGATGACCCATCCGATGACTCTGCACTTGAAGCCATTGATCAGAGAGTTACGATATTAAAAGCGGTTTTTACGGAGCTGAATCGAGAAGCTCCGGAAGCCTTCCTCGACCTTGGTCTTCGTATTTATGACAGGGCCGCGAAGAAAGCCAAAATTATGTTGGAAGAGTCGAAACTTCCACCCAATTTCTAAGAGATTTCCAATAAAGGGAGGAACTCATTAGGATTGTCTCCCATCCGCTTAAAAAACCCTGAATTCATCCAGCCAGAGTTTCAGAAGATCTAATTGAATCTTATTATCCGTCTCCGGCAATCTTCCGGTTTTGAGGGAAGGTATAAGCCAGTTCAAGGCTGTTTTGACATCTTCAACAGTGACTATGATCCCAGTAGCCTCCTTTATATGGTCCCTGTATTTTAAAGTGGATTTTACAAGCGCCGAAAAGACCTTCCTGGCAGATTCATTGTTTTGATCCGGCTGCTCTGCAACCCTCGAAAAGAGTTCATATATGTCCTTATCCTTCATGACCTTCAATATCACCGGTACTCATAAAACGAGCAAAGTGCTCGAAGAATAGATTTAGGATTCATCAAGAGATCTCATGAAATCAGCATAATCTTCCGGGGTATCAATATCCAAATCATTATACTCTACTCCCGGTTCCACAAGGCAGACATTGTTTTTGTACTTTATAAAAAGGTCTCTTGCCCCCACATCGCCCTTTAATTGATGGAGTTCTTCATATAAAGCGCGGCCGAAGATAGCAGGCAGTGATCTTATTTCCCCTTTTTTTATTGCCCCCAGGGTTAGGCCCGAGGAAAGGTAATCATGGATAAGTCGATTAATAAGTGTCGCTGAGATATTGGGCATATCCGCTAAGAGGACCATGCAGTGATCGTATCCCTTTTGTACCTCAGACAACCCGGCGATAATGGAAGTGCTCATTCCATCTTCCCACTTCCTGTTCACAATGGTCTTGAGCTTCGGGTGGTTCAGATCCGTTTTTAATCCTCTTTTTATTTCCTCAGCCCTATACCCCAGGACCAGGACAACATGAGCCAGTTCGGATTTTAATGCCTCCCCCAGGACATGATCAAGCAAGGTATTGCCTTTCCTATCCAGTAGTTGTTTCGGACTTCCCATCCTGGTAGAGGAGCCTGCCGCAAGGATTAAGCCGGCTGTTAACCCTTTCTTTTTCTTCTTTGCCTCCTCAATCAGTCCTATAAGGGATTGGACTTTGGAAATCCCCTGCCGGGCAAACACCCTTTCCCATTCCTCAGGCTTCATTTCATTGCGTAGATATTCCTCCACGGAGAAATGTTGGAACCAACAATCCAGGGTTTTAAAACAGGGAAGACCCATGTTTTCAGTACGACAGTAAGAAAAGTAGATCTGATGGCCTAATCTGGGACAGCGAATCAGGTAATCGTCACCCGGAGGCAAATCTCTCGTTATCATAATGGAATAGATACCCCCTTAAACGAATAACCGGAGACCGAACAGGCCGGTCCCCGGTGTAGATTGAGAAGAGAATAAACCGGAGTATATTAAACAGTTCCCGGTCTGTACTGTTTCGGTTTGGGGAGGGGTGCTATATCTTCCAGCGCCCTGTGGATCTCATCTTCGGGCAGCGCATAATCAGAGAGGTTCCCCGCTATATAGGCTTCATAAGCTGACATATCAATGAGACCATGTCCGCTCCAGTTAAACAGTATAACCTTCTCCTTCCCTTCCTCCTTTGCCTTCAAGGCCTCACGGATGACCATTGCCACGGCGTGGTTCGTCTCGGGCGCGCTTATAAATCCTTCGGTTTTTGCAAAGGTAATCCCTGCCTCAAATGTCTCCAACTGAGGCATGGCCTCGGCCCGGATGAGGTTGTCCAGTATGAGCTGACTCACAATGGGGGCCATACCGTGATACCTCAGACCTCCCGCGTGGATGGGGGCAGGAACAAAACTATGTCCCAATGTGTGCATTGCAATTAAAGGGGTCATCTGAACCGTGTCGCCAAAATCGTAGGCGAAGGGGCCTCTGGTCATGGTGGGACATGAGGAGGGCTCAACAGCGATGATGTCGATATCCTTACCATTGATCTTATCCCTCACAAAAGGGAGACAGTGGCCGGCGAAATTGCTACCTCCCCCCGCACACCCAATAATCACATCCGGATAATCACCCGCGATGGCCATCTGCTTCTGGCACTCAAGTCCGTTTATCGTCTGATGGAGCAAAACGTGATTCAGAACACTACCGAGGGAATATTTTGAGTTCTCACCCGTTACCGCGGCCTCACCCGCCTCGCTAATGGCAATACCAAGGCTGCCGGGAGAATCCGGGTTTTCACCAAGGATCTTCTGACCCGCTTTGGTCTCGGGGCTTGGACTCGGGACGCAGCTGGCTCCCCATGTCTCCATCATCAATCTGCGATATGGCTTTTGATTGAAACTGATCTTGACCATAAACACCTTGCATTCAAGGCCGAAAAGGGCACAGCTAAAAGACAGGGCGCTTCCCCACTGACCTGCACCGGTCTCGGTGGTCATTTTTTTGGTTCCTGAAATTTTATTGTAATAGGCCTGGGCAATGGCAGTGTTTGGTTTATGACTACCGGCGGGGCTCACTCCTTCATTCTTGAAGTAGATCCTGGCAGGCGTATCGAGATATTTTTCAAGGCTATAAGCCCTGTAAAGAGGTGTTGGACGCCATAAGAGATATTTCTCCAGGACCTCTTCGGGGATATCGATAAATCTTTCCTGACTTACCTCTTGCTCAATAAGTGGCATAGGAAAGATGGGTGCCAAATCGTCCGGCCCGACAGGATTGCCTGTCCCGGGGTGAAGGGGCGGCTCCATGGGCGTGGGCATATCCGCCAGGATGTTGTACCATTGAGTTGGCAGCTCAGATTCGGGTAGAAATATCTTTTTGACCTCCATAAAATATCCTCCTTTTTTACTTGTTGGAATTGGTTTCCATCCAGAAATGATTAATGTCCATATAATAAGACAATTTCGAAGAGATTTGTATATGTTATGTGAACTTCTCTGTCAAGGTATTTTTTACCGGCTATTCAAAGATTGCCGTTTAAAGAAGGGAACGAGCTCGGATATTTATTTGAATTTTTCTTTTTTTCCCTTTAAAATAGAGCTGGATACTCGAAAATTTGAGCACCACCAAATCGAAACAGATATATTCCCCGAAATTGTTTATGACCCGTCAACGGTCTGTATTTCATGGAGTTTTAGGTTCTGACCATGGAATAAAAAACCCCTCCCCTTTCCGGTGAGGGAATCGATGGGAGAAAAAAGATGGCGGAAAATCAAGAAATTAACGACCAGAAACATAAATTGTCCTACTATAAGGCCCTGAATGATATCGGCAATCAGATACATTCTGCAAAAGATATCAATGAGATCCTTATTAACTTGAAGGACCAGATTCTGAGTCTTTTTGATGCGGATCGAATAACCATCTATGTGGTAGACGGTAAAAGGAAAGAGATCTATTCGCGATTCAAGGCCGGGCCGACACCTGAAGAGATCCGGGTTCCCATCAGCAATACAAGCATCGCGGGGTACACGGCCAACAACGCCCAACCCACGAATATTATCAATGCCTATGACAGCCATGAATTGAGGATGATCAACAAGGACCTTTCTTTCGACAAGAGCTGGGACGAAGCGTCGAACTACCTAACGAAACAGATTCTAACCGTCCCAATCTTCTTTAAAAAGTACATTATCGGTGTGCTCCAGCTCATAAACAAGAGAAACGGTGACAGGTTTACAATGGAGGATCAGAAATCCGCCGGAGAAATGGCAAAGGTCCTTGGTATAGCCTTTTTTAATCAAAAAAAGATGGCCCAGAAGACCAAAAAGCGTACGAGGTATGACTACCTTATTAACAACGGTTTTATCACTGAGAAGGAATTAGAGAGGGCTATTGCCATGGCCAGGGACCAGAAGACCACGGTGGAATCCATTTTCATTAATGATCTGAAGGTCAAAAAGATAGAGATAGGCAGATCCCTCGCCGAATATTTTAATTGTGAATATGTCCCCTATGACAGTAATTATCCTATACCCGGGGACCTCCTGGCAAAACTGAAACAGGTATACCTGAAAAACAACCTCTGGGTTCCCTTAGGCAGGGAAAACGGCAAGGTGAAGATCCTGATAGACAATCCCCAGAGGTTGGATAAAATTGATGGCGTGAAAGCCTTGGTCCCTGCAGAGGAATACGAGTTCGTGGTGGGAATGAAAGAAGACATCCTGCAGTTCCTGGACTATTTTTATGGGACGCCCCAGGACCTGGACGAGGGGTCCATTGACGAGATCATGGCTAAATTAGACACAGACGATATTGATGAAACCGAAGACGCGGCCGAAATGCTCACCGAAGACGACAGCGCCATTGTGCAACTTGTCAATAAAATCATTACCGACGGCTTTAAAAAGAATTGTTCGGATATCCACGTAGAGCCCTATCCGGGTAAGTTAGGGGCCGAGATCAGGTTCAGCATCGACGGGGCCTGTACCAGGTATCAGACCATCCCCTATCACTATAAAAAGGCGATCGTTTCCAGATTGAAGATCATGTCCGATCTGGATATTTCCGAGCGGAGGAAACCCCAGGATGGTAAGATAAAATTTAAAAAATTCGCTCCTCTTGATATCGAGCTCAGGGTTGCCACCATCCCTACAGTCGGGGGAGAAGAGGACGTGGTTATGCGTATTCTCGCGGCCGGTGAACCCATACCCCTTGACGCAATGGGTATGAGTGAAAGGAACCATGAATTGCTGGTCAATTTGATCTCACAACCATATGGCATTGTCCTCGTTGTGGGGCCCACAGGGAGCGGAAAGACCACCACCCTCCACGCCGCCCTCCATTATATAAACAAGCCGGAAACAAAGATCTGGACCGCCGAGGACCCCGTGGAGATTACCCAGAGAGGGCTCCGCCAGGTACAGGTACAGCCTAAAATAGGCTTTGACTTTGCAGCCGCGATGCGCTCCTTTTTGAGGGCAGATCCTGATGTAATCATGGTCGGAGAGATGAGAGACCATGAGACCGTGGCAACGGGCATCGAAGCGTCTCTGACGGGCCATCTGGTCTTCAGCACACTCCATACCAACAGCGCCCCGGAGACAATTACAAGGCTTCTTGACATGGGTATGGACCCCTTCAACTTCGCCGATGCTCTCCTGGGCGTACTCGCTCAACGTCTCGTGAGGACCCTGTGTAAGGACTGTAAAGAGCCCTATCATCCCGAGAGGGAGGAGTATGATAACCTTGTAAGGGCCTATGATGGAGACTTTGACGCCTTGGGGTTTCCCTACAACGATGACCTTATGCTTTACCGGACGAAGGGTTGTGATAGATGCAATAATACAGGATACAGGGGACGAACGGGTATTGTAGAACTCCTTAACGGCACCGATGAGATGCGGTCTCTCATCCAGGGCAGGGCTAAAATGGAGGATTTAAGAGAACAGGCCCTCGCAGACAACATGACGACCCTTATGCAGGACGGCATCAGAAAGGTATTTCTTGGGCAAACGGACATTCAACAGGTTCGAAGGGTCTGCATTAAATAATCTCCCTTATTCAGATCTTCAATCCGGTGAACAGACCTTCTTTAATGGCGTCCAGGGCCTTTCGCGGTTCCTTTGAATCACCGATTACGTAGAACTCCTTCACCAACTCCCTGATCTCATCCGTAAGAGCGTTCTGCGGTTCCGAGCCCGCCGCTATGACGATTGAATCGGCTTTTAGAAGGTTGCGTCCCTCCTTTTTTTCTATCTCCAATCCATCCCTCCGGACCTCAAGGGCCTTTGCACCCGTTATAATCTTCACCCCCAGTCGCTTGAGTTCTGCCATTATTGTCCAGCGTGTTGAAAGGCCGATATACCTGCCAAATTTATTTAGCATCTCTACCACCGTGCCCTCTTTGTTTCCCCTGTTTACAAGGTCCACCAGGGTATCCCAGGGCTCGGCCCCAGTGGCTACTAAAAAGTGCAGTGTTTGGGCCGATATGGTCCCCTGTATGGCGATGTAGAGGGCGGCCTCGAGTCCCACCGCGTTTCCCCCTATGATCAACACTTTCTTGCCGACCTTGACCTTTCCCGACAGCAGTTCCCATGCCAAAATGACCTTTTGATCCTCTAAGCCTGCTATATCCGGAAGCATGGGCTTCGCGCCCGATGCCAGTATCACGGCATCCGGTGCCATCCCCTTAATGAATCTCGCATCCGCCTCCGTATCCAGCAAGATATCCACACCCAAATCGCAAAGATTGTTTGCCAGGTCAAGGGCCGCAGTGGCTAATTCCGACCTACCAGGGATTTCTCTGTTTAGAAGCAATTGTCCTCCCAGTTGCTTATTCCTTTCGACCAGGGTGACCCTATGCCCTCTTTCCGCGGCGGTGCATGCCGCTTTCATACCGGCCGGTCCTCCGCCTATCACTAGGACCTTCTTCGGTCGCGCTGCCCGCGAGATCTCGGTCTCTTTTTCCATGCCGGCCCTCGGATTCACAAGACAGGTAACGGGCCGGGACTGGAATATCATGTCAAAACATCCCTGATTACATGCCACACAATGATAGATAAGGTCGCACCTCCCATCCTTCGCCTTATTCGGAAGATCGGAGTCGGCGATGAGGGCCCGAGCCATAGTAACAAGATCCGCCTCCCCATTTCTGAGTATCCTCTCGCCAACGAAGGGGTCATTGATCCGGTTGCTGGCCAGGACAGGGACTGACACGGATGATTTGATTCCCTGAGCGAGATAAACATAGGCCTGGCGCGGAACAGACATAGTCAACTGGGGAACACGTGTCTCATGCCAGCCGCCTGTAATATTAAAGAGATCGATTCCGGCCTTTTCTAACCTTGAAGCAAAGATTCGCGCTTCAGGATTGCGGTTTCCGCCCTTCATGAAATCGTTGCCCGCCAGACGTATAAAGACCGGGAAATCTTCACCGACCGCCCTTCGCACTCTTTGTGCTGTTTCCAGGCCGAACCGCATCCGGTTCTCAAAAGACCCGCCGTATTCGGCCTCTCTCAGATTCGTCAGTGGGGAAAGAAACTGGCTGATCAGATAACCGGCGCTGCCTAGGAT
>CAYTUL010000046.1:0-14023 GCA_964441135.1 uncultured Desulfobacteraceae bacterium
CACGCCTTTCAGACCAATCCAGTCAAGACCTCCGATAATACCCCCGTGGTCCGGGCCAAAAGACATGGTATATCCCCACAATACCCATTCAATCGTGATGATCCCGAGTATGATAAAGCTCTGCATTATGGTACCTAAAACATTTTTATTACGAACCATCCCCCCGTAGAACAGGGCCAGCCCCGGAGTCATTATCATAACCAGGGCTGCTGAAATTAACACAAATACCGTATCACCTGCATTCATTACCGTTCCTCCTTTTCTGGTTTTACTTTTAAATGGAGCAATGTTCATGCCAAGGATGAATATGGTAATAATAATCAAGGATATCAACTGCTTATTGAATAGGGGAGTTTTAAAAATCCTGTAGGGTTATTACAATAATGTATGGATATGAAATAGCGGCAACAATATTGTAATTTTATTGTTATTTTGAATGCTTAAGTCATGAACTCGCTGCAAAGAGGGCTTTTAAGGACAATAACCTCTAAAACAAGACAGAAGAGAAAATAGACAGGGTTCGATCAAGGCTTGTGATTTTAGATCCGTAAGACCGAAGGGTTTTTTAATGGTGATTACTGATCCCTTTAAAATATAGCGCAGTATTCGCTCATTTGGCATGATAAATGCTTTCTTATATTATTCTGAGAACGATTCCTATTGCTTGATCATCCGAAAGGAAGACATGCTTCCTGTCAACGGATCCTGGTTCCATTTGTAAATCATTGATTTATTAATGAATATACAGTAGTATATTTGTACATTTCAAGATTAAAAGGAGATTTTACCATTGCATTCAAAATCATCTTACGAAGAGTTAGAAAAGAAGATTGAGGAAATTGAGGTTAAATTAATTGAATATAAGAGAAAAGATGATGAATTAAAAACCATTGGTGAGAGACTTGCCAACGCGCAGCGAATCGGCCATATAGGCTATTGGGATCTGGATCTGAATAAAAATATCCTTTTCTGGTCGGACGAGGTAAAGCGTATCTTTGGGTATCATAAAAAAAGAATAACACCGTCCCTGAAACTCATCAGTAAACTCATTCATCCAGATGATAAAGGCATTGTTGATCGCGCATACGAGGATGCAAAATACCGGTCAAAGCCCTATGACATTGAATATCGTCTTCTTTTTCCTTCCGGCGAAGTTCGGTATGTCCGTTCTCTCTGTAAAATTGAAGTGGATGAAGAGGGAAAAGCGGTTCGTATTCACGGGACCACTCAGGATATCACTGGCTACAAGAGGGCGGAGGAGGCTTTACGAGAGTCCGAGGAACGGTATCGCACCCTGTTCAACAGTTCGCCTAATCTGATATTAATCCTGCAAAACGAGCGATACCTTCTCTGTAACCCTGCAGGGGCGAAGATCTTCGGCTTTTCTAACCCCAAGGAGATGGAAGGCCTTACGGCCCTCGAAAGGGTCGCTCCTGAGTCAAAACAGATTGTAATGGAACGAATGGATAGAATCGATTTGGGACTGATGAATAAACCCATTGAAATAGAGATAATGAGAAGGGACTGGGGACGTGTTTTTATCGAAACGACATCGGTACCGATCAAACTTGACGGCAAGCCCGCGGCTCTTATTATCGGCCGTGATGTCACCGAGCGAAAGAGGGTGATCGAGGATCTAATGAACGAACGTGATCGCGCTCAAATGTATCTCGATATTGCCGGCGTTGTGTTTGTGGCCTTGAATAAAAAGGGAGAAGTTACGTTAATCAATAAAAAAGGAACTGAGATCTTGGGTTATACTGAAGAAGAGGTTATCGGGAAATCATGGTTTGATCATTTTTTAGTGAAAGATGACAGAGAGAAGGTTAAAGGCATTTTTAAAAAGTTGATGGAAGGTGAAATAACTGATTTAGAATATTATGAAAATCCCATTTTGACAAAAAACGGTGATGTTAAGATGATAGCATGGCGGAATACCCTCCTGAGAGATGAAAAGGGTGAAGTCGTCGGGACCTTCAGCTCCGGTGAAGATGTCACGGAGAGAAAATTAGCGGAAGAGGGAAAGGAAAGACTCGAAATCCAACTGAGGCATGCCCAGAAGATGGAAGCCATCGGAACTTTAGCCGGGGGCATCGCCCATGATTTCAATAATATACTCGGGATAATCATTGGAAATGCAGATCTGGCTTTGATGGATATCCCTTTAGGAGACTCCATTCATCACAATTTGGAAGAGATACACAGAGCCTGTATCAGGGCGAGAGATCTTGTGAGACAGATCTTGGCCTTTAGCAGGCAATCCAAGCAGGAGATGAAACCGTTGAAAATCGGACCAATAATTAAAGAGTCCCTTAAGTTCCTGCGCTCCTCGATCCCAACAACGATTGAAATCAAACAGGATATTGCCGGTGAGAGGGATACCGTCAATGCAGATCTCACACAAATCAACCAGATTCTTCTGAACCTGTGTACAAATGCGGCCCATGCCATGAGGGAAAAAGGCGGCGTTTTAAAGGTAGGACTTGAAGATGTGGTATTCCGCAAGAAAAAGATTACACCATACAATGAATTGATGCCTGGAGAGTATGTAAAATTAACCGTTAGTGATACGGGGCACGGAATCAAAACGGAACTTTTGAATCGTATCTTTGATCCATATTTCACGACAAAAGAAGTGGGCCAGGGTACGGGAATGGGACTTGCTGTTGTCCATGGAATAGTAGAAAACCATAAAGGTGCGATCCTTGTTTCCAGCAAATTGGAACGGGGAACCACCTTTACCGTTCTCCTGCCTTTAGCCAGGGGGGAAGCCGATTCGGAGTTAGAGACACCAGGTACAATTCCGGGAGGTCATGAACGCGTCCTTTTAGTAGATGACGAAAAGGCCATAACCGAAGCCATTCAGTTCACCCTGGAGCGTCTCGGCTACAGTGTGATTTCAAAAAACAGCGGGGTTGAAGCATTGGAAGCCTTCAGTGAAACACCAGAATCCTTCGATCTGATCATAACGGATATGACTATGCCTAAAATGACAGGTCTCGATTTGGCCAGACAGTCAATGGAGATTCGATCTGATATTCCAATAATTCTCTGTACGGGTTACAGTGACATGGTAGATGAGGTGAAGGCAAAAGAAATTGGGATCAGGGCATTTGTAATGAAGCCTCTCGTAATAAGCGAGATAGCTTTAAAAATCAGAGAGATACTTGGAAAAACGGCATAACGCTGCATCTTGAATCATCGCAGGGCGGATGAACACGGCAAATGTAAATTTTATGGACATCCGCCCTTGTTTTCACAGCGTTTCATTTTATGTTTCTAAACCAAAGGTAGGGTCTTGGGGGGCTCTGTAAACGAATAGAGCGTCGCCACCGCCTCCGTGAAATATAAGGTGACAAAGTTCTCATCATCCGCACCTTTTTTATAAATATTCAAAAGATTGGGCGATTCTTCAAATGCCTGGGCCTTTGCTTCACGGCTATCATCAAAGGCAATCCTTCCCCTTATCCTCAGCCACGTACCTTCCGTTCCAACGGCTGAGATCTCTATATCAGGATTCTGAGCCATCTGTTTGTACACATCCTTCGCTTTGCCTGTGCAAAGATAGAGGGTGTTGTTCCTCTCCATTTTAAAGCCGAAGGGTCGAACCCGTGCCTTGTTCCCGTCAACCGTGGCAATATGAAAGACAGAATTGGCCCTTAGAAATTCAATAGCAGTTTTCATAAATAACCTCCTTATGTGGAATTTGTAGGCATAAGCCGGGATGCATTTTACAGACTACATGATCAAGTAGTCAATACACAAAATTTGGTTATTGGCAGAAAAGACTCTTTGTCTCCAGTAATATCCGGTTAGGATATTGCAGTATCATAAAATTTTATCGAAAAAATGGTCTGCAAATTGATATGCAATATCCTAACCGGACGATACTGAGAAACAGACGAAATTCCTTGACAATTCATTCCCTTTAAACTATCATTAACCCATTGAATTAATTCAAAAATACTGATTATTTCGATTTATTTTGAGTTATACTAATAGAATGGATCACATCAATGAAATAATTTCATCATGGCACACCCTAAAGGATTCTTCCGGATCGATTCAAGAAAATGGGCCGTTGGTTCGGGTACTTGAAAAACGCCTTAAGGATGATGAGAAAACCGGTTTTATCTTTGAAACCCGTGAGGATCATTCAAGCGGTTTCTGGAATGTCTATTTTCTTGGCAGCTATAAACCTGATCTGTTTTCGGATATTACCGGAGTGATCGCGCTTCATGACATCAATATCCTTTCAGCAGAAATCTTTACATGGAGAAATGGGAGTATCGCGAACATCCTGATCCGGACAGAACCCTTGAAATCGAGTGATCCGGGGGAGACCTGGAAAAGGGTAAAGAAGGATCTCCACGCGAGGTTTATCGGAAGGATTGCGCTCACCTACCGCCTGAATATGAAACTAATCCCTTCCGTTCCATCCGGATATGAGGAATCTTCAAATTCCCCGAGTGTCATCGTCGATAATGAATCATCAGATTCTTTTACGCTGATCAAAATCAATGCTCAGGACAGGCTGGGGATCCTGTATCAGATAATCAGTGTGCTCAATGATTTCAGGCTTGTTACAAGACTCGCAAAAATTTCAACTGAAAAAGGACGAATCGAGGATATCTTCTATGTCCATGATTCGGAAGGTAAGAAAGTAGAGGGTACCGAGCAAGTGAGGGAAATAAAGCGTTCCCTCTTGCATCAAATCAGTTAAAGCAGATTCCTGAAATTCCGCACCCCCATAAGCCCTTTCCATTTTTCCCTAATATTCCAAAAAGGAAAAGCAGGTCTGTGACCTTGATTTTTTCTAAAAATTCTATAAAATTTCGATGAGATGACGAGTTAAACCCGTAACCCAGCCGGTTTGGGGGAGAATACCGGTTTTGTTACGAGGACAAGCGGGTGCATAAGATCTGCCGCCTGCATATGCATAGCCACAGAACAGGAATGTTTTACAGGACCTCCCTGAGGTGATACAAGATTTATAAAGGAAATTATTCGGAAAAGAGTGATGACTGAAAAGATCAGGGTAGCGACCGGTGTTAGTCAGTTGGACAGACTTCTCGGCGGTCTATTCATCGGGGACAACGTGGTATGGCATGACGATGCGGGGAATCTCGCTTCCGTATTCTGCCTGAACTTTATTCAGGCCTCCCAATCCCAGAACAAGCCTATTATATATGTGAACTTTGATCGCTCCCCTCGAAACCTCATGGAGAAGCTGGGGTCCCTCGCCGAATACGGCCCCCTGACCATATTGGATTGCTTTACATACGGAAAAGGGGAGGGATCCGAGGTCTTTCTCCGGTTTTATGACGAAAGTGAACAAGACTATCCGTGCACCGTCCGGATAGTCGATGAACCTCGCAAAGTGGAAACGGTGATGGACACCTTCTATGGAATACATGGCGAATTGAAAGGCGATGTCCGGTTTGTCTTTGAGAGCCTCACGGGCATGCAGGAAGTGTGGGGGGGCGAGGAACAACTACTGAAGTTTTATACCCATTCCTGCCCCCGGCTGTATGATCTTAATACGATCGCTTACTGGATCATGGAGAAAGAGGCCCATTCACCCCGGCTAAGGGCCCAGATCAATCAGATCGCCCAGGTGGCCATCGATCTATCCGTGAAACGGGGGACCACATCCCTGACCATCCTTAAGGCCGAAAAGCGGGCCCTGGAGTCCCTGGATAAGCCATACAGCTATTACACCAAAGACCTGCATATCACCTTTGAATCCGAAAAACATACGACGGGACGGGTGGATCTTGGAATGCGCCTAAAAGAACTTCGCACGAAACGGGGGCTGTCACAGACAGAACTCGCGAAACTTGTCGGTGTGACACCGAGCACCATATCTCAGGTCGAGAGTAATCTGATCTATCCGTCTTTACCCGCCTTATTAAAAATGGCGGAAATCCTTTCCATTGAAATCAGTTCCTTTTTTCAAGAGTCAACAGATGTTCCGAAGAGGATTATTTTCCCTGCTGCAGAGGCAGTGAATATAAAATTCACCGACCTCCCTGAAGGGAGTATTCAGGCAAAATTATTGACTTCACTGGATTTCGATCCTAAGGCAGAACCCTATGTTATTGAAATACCTCCTAAAAAAACCTTGCCATCCCATTTTTTTATTCATAAAGGGGATGAATTGGGTTATTTATTATCCGGAAAGCTTCAGTTGAAATTGGAAAAAGCGGCTTATACGGTGCATGCCGGGGATGTGATCTATTTATCCACTGAAATGCCTACCCAATGGGCAAATCCAGGACCAAGTACAGCCCGGTTGATCTGGATAAAGGTCAAATAGAAAGAGATTCTTATCATCAATCTTATTATAAAGGAGAATATTTTTATTCTTGATTTTTAGTAATACTTATATTATAATTTTAATTATTAGCTATTATAAAATATTATTCTATTGATTTCCTTTTTTTCATGGAGGTACAGAGAGGAGGATCTCATGGCAAGCAGCACATCGGGAATGATTCGCGCATCGGAATTTGGATGTCAAGCTCCACTAAAATTTTACGAACATTGCATGGCATGTCCCCATTTTAACCAACATTGTACGGACTTGATGAAGGGGATAGAGATATTGCGGGGCAAAAAGAGACTTGTATATAATGAAAAAGACCATGGTGAAGGGATAATTCATGCCCGTTCCTTTAAATGCGTTGCTCCTCTCCATTACTTTGAAAAGAGCAGGAAGAGTTGCGGGCATGAAGGTCGTTGTCGAGAAGAGGGATTGCTTATTGCCCTGCTTTCTGGTAAAAAGGAACTGGACTATTCCCAGAAAATTCCGCTCGAATTCCCCACCTTACAAAGAAAGGGTCGCGAGGCAGGAATAAAAGAGGCGATGACTCAGAGCGATTAGCCTCACAATTGAATTCCACATATTCGAAAGCAACGTTCAGCTTCGGATACGGCTTGCACTTCACTAAAACCCAGATCGATCTCCTTGAAGGTCCTCTTGCGCTCTGCAATCGACAACCGGTTCATTGACTCTCGTTCTCTTCTTTCAATATCTTGAGGCGTGAATTCCATTCCTTTCCAATCCCATTCACGGCTTACTCGACAATTTTCACCTTGAAGGAATGCATCTATTGATAGGGCGGCCTTTTTTCCAAAAGCCACCGCTTCCACCACTGTCCTTGGTCCCGAAACAGCATCTCCTCCCGAAAATATCCCTGGAATTTTGGTTGCACCGGTTTGGGGATCGACCAATAGGAGGCCGTGTTTTGATATATCCATCTCCGATTCATGAGCCAAAAAAGACAGATCAGGCGTCTGTCCAATCGCTGTGACGACAGTATCCGCCTGTACCACGAACTCGGATCCTATAATGGGCAGAGGTCGACACCGACCTGACTCATCGGGTTCCCCCAGTTTCATACGAATGCACTTTATACCAGAGACCTTGCCGTTTTTACTTACGATCTCTACAGGTGTCGTCAAATAATGAATCTCGATCTCTTCCTCGATCGTATCTTCCACCTCCCAGGGGCTTGCAGGCATCTCTTCTTGTGTTCTTCTGTAAAAAACAGCCACATTCTTATATCCTAAACGTTTAGCCACCCGGGCGCAATCAATTGCCGTATTCCCCCCGCCTATGACAATTAAGTTACCCTTGAAAGTAGGCGGGTTTCGCAAGTTCACTTTTCTTAAAAACGTGAGGCCGTCTATAACTCCACTTAATTCATCTTCACCCGGGATACCGAGTTTCGGGGATCGATGACATCCAACGCCTATAAAAATCGCCTGAAATTCCTTTCGCAAGTCACTGAATCCGAGATCCTTGCCGATCTCAAAATTGAGCATGAAATTGACGCCTAATTTCTTAATGACATCGATTTCAGCCTTGAGAATGTTCCTGGGTAAGCGGAACTCGGGAATCCCTACCGCCATCATGCCCCCGGTCACAGAAAGTTTTTCATAGATAGTCACTTGATAACCTTCGATAGCAAGATAATAGGCTACGGTAAGCCCTGAAGGCCCCGCTCCTATAACTGCAATCTTTTCCTTTTTGCTTGGCTTCTTTTTAGGGATATAGGGGGCCCCTGTTGCCAAGTCCGCATCCGCTAAAAAACGTTTTAGATACTCGATGGCGATGGGCTCATCAATCCTGCCTCTGTTACACTGAGCTTCACAGGGATGCGGGCATATGCGCCCACATATGCCGGGGAAAGGCATCTCTTCTTTAATGAGTCTCAGACCCTCTTCATACCTACCTTCCGCGACAGCAGTCACAAACCCCTGGATGCTGATGTGGGCCGGACACGATGCCTTGCAGGGCGCGGTTCCCCATTTTTCAAAGGTTTTTCCATCGAGATACGCTTCACGGACGGCCGTTTCTCGAAGCACATCTATAAGGTTGCTGAACCGGACACCTTGTGGACAGACAGATGCGCAAGTATCACAATGCGTGCAATGCCAGGGGAAGGGTGAACCAAGAGTCTGATCTTTTAATCCCATCTTGATCATGTGAAGTATTTTTCGTGGATCAAATCCCGTGCCCGATTCACTTACCGGACATATAGCCGTACATGTACCGCAATCGAAGCAACGGTTAATCGATTCACCAATTGGCATAGAGGCCATTTCTGATTTGAATTGCGGCTCGAAATCAATTCCTGTCAGCGCCAAATGATCCTCCTTTGAACTATAAGGTCAAACAAGCTTTCCCTGCTTTTCCATTTCGTGCAGAATCGCTTCATTCAGCTTTTCTTCCATCAATGATTCTATAATTTGAGCGGAATAGTCTTTTACTTTTCTTAGATCCTGGGTGAGTCTGGCTAATCGCGTACGGAGCTTAACGCCCGAGGCCGCGGATTTGGCCGCAATGAGCTTTAATTTAAGTTCTTTTGGTGGTAGCCTCTCAAGTCCCCATAAGGGCCCGCGTTCTTTTATCCGTTTCGTAAATTGAGTGATTAGTTCCACATAAAGAGGGGCTTCGGCAGCAGAAGCCCAATCAAGCGAAAACCTGTCAGGATGAATCCCGGCCTCTTTCAAAAGTTTCCGGCTGAAATGGGCCGTTACGATGGCATCGTAATTACCTACCTGGTAATGACACTCTCCAAGTTGTCACCCTCCCACAAACACGCCGTCGGCACCTGAAAGGAAGGCTTCAATTATAAATAAAGGATCCATTCTGCCTGTACACATAATCCTGATCACCCTGATGTTATGAGGATATTGAAAACGTGAGATACCCGCAGAATCAGCCGCTGCGTAACAGCACCAATTACAGAGAAAGCCTAGTATTTTTGGTTCAAATATACCCATTTCTGTCACCTGTTATCAGGTCTTTGTCATTTATATTCTGTCTTTAACCGGTTCAGTAATTGAACTATCCTGTTTCACCATAGGCCTTTATCTGGGCTATAATCTGATCATTGCTGAAACCGCCCATGTATATGGCCATGGTGGGACAATGTGATGCACAGATACCGCATCCTTTACACGACGCGGAGATAGTCTCCGCCTTCTTCTTCTTTCCAACTCTTATTATCCTGATAGCTGCATAGGGACAGAGGTCTTCACATATTCCACATCCGATACAAATCTCCTTATCAATCGAGGAGACAATCGGCTCTACGGATACATATCCCCTTGCCAGTTGAATACATGCTTTTCCAGCAGCCGCCTTGGCTTGAGCGATGGATTCGGAGATTTGTTTCGGCGAATGGGCAAGACCGCAGAGATAGATTCCGTCTACAGAAAATTCCACTGGCTTGAGCTTTGGGTGTGCCTCAAGAAAAAAACCATCCATGGTAAGAGGAAGCTTTAGAATTTTCGAGATCTCCTCAATATCACCTGGTACGATGCCCACACTCAGCACGATGAGTTCGGGATTGAGCACAACTTTTTCCCCTAATAGTTTGTCAAAAAATTCTATCCGCAGCTTCTCATTTTCTTCCGACACAATCGGGGGAAGACCTTTTCCAAAGTGAATAAAATTGATCCCTTTTTCACGCGCCAATTGATAGGCGTCCTCCATGAACCCGTATGTGCGCATATCCCGGAAGAGGACGGTTATATTTGCCGATGGGTTTTTTCTTAGAATCTGGATGGCATTTTTTACAGCCTGACCACAGCATACCTTGCTGCAATAGGATAGATCCTCTTCCCTGGAGCCCACACACTGGATCATGACAACATCATTTATCTTCTTTACTCCATCGGGATGGGTCAACATCTCTTCCAGTTCAAGTTGTGTGATGACATGCGGTGTTCTCCCATAAAGGTACTGATCTGGCTTATATGGTTTCCCACCCGTCGCAATAACAATCACTCCATGGTGCAAGGTCTCAAGGGCTTCTTTTGTTTGAAGGATGGTGGTAAAATTGCCCACATAACCTGAGACGTCTTCTACGGTGGCATTCGTAAATACTTTGATAAGATCATGTGTCATGACTTTTTCCACTGTTTGCCTTAGGAGTAGATTTGGATCATCATCGTTGAGAGTAAATCGAATATCTTTTAAGTTCCCTCCCAAGTCCGAGGTCTTTTCCAATAAAAAGCATTCAAATCCCTGATTGGCGATACTCAAAGCGGCCGTCATGCCTGAGACACCTCCTCCAATGACCAGTGCCTTCGGAGTTACAGGAATACTCTGATCGGGTAAAGGCCGGAGCAAACGCGCCTTTGCCACGGCCATCCTGACCAGATCTTTGGCTTTTTCTGTGGCCTCATCCGGAGTCTGGGAATGAACCCAGGAGCATTGATCCCGGATATTGGCCATCTCAAAGAGGGATCTATTAAGGGCTGCATTTTTCAAGGTCTCCTGGAAAAGCGGTTCATGGGTCCTGGGCGTGCAGGCGGCTACAACGACCCTGTTTAATCGATTGTCTCTGATCTTCTCTGTAATGAGCTCCTGGGTGTTTTGTGCGCAGCTATAAAGATTCGTATCTGTAAAGACGACATTCTCCAGGGTCGCGGCGTAGTCGGCAACAGCCGAAACATTCACGACTCCTCCGATATTCGTGCCGCAAAAGCATACAAATACACCAATGCGGGGTTCCTCTTCGATTTCCGTTTCATCGGGATAGGTCTTTACATTCATCTTTGTATTTCGCGCTTGCGATAGAGTCTCAGCCGCCAAAGCGGCGGCGCCGATGGCATCGGTTACACTTTCGGGAACATCTTTCGGGCCCTGAAAGGCACCGGCCACGAAGATACCCGGTTGGGAAGTTTCGAGGGGGGAGAAGTCGTGAGTCTTACAAAAGTCGTAATGATTCAGGTCAATCCCGGTAGCCATGGCCAGAGACCCGGCATCTTCAGGTGATTCAAGCCCTTCCGGAAGCACCACCATATCAAAAAATTCTTTAATATGCTTTCCTTCCTCACTTACGTATTTAATTTCAATGATTTCTCCCTTTGCCCTGATTCCACCAAAGCGGCTTCTTACAAAACGGATGCCCCTCTCCTTTGCACGGATCCTGGCGTAGTCGAAATCCTTTCCCTGAGTACGCATATCCATATAAAAGATGGTTATGTGAAGATCAGGCTCGTGGTCTTTCGCCACGAGGGCTTCCTTGATGGCATACATGCAGCAGACTGAAGAACAATACCCGTTGCCGCTTGGTAGATCCCGACTTCCAATACATTGGATGAAGGCCATTTTTTTAGGGTGTGCCCCGTCGGAAGGCCGAATAATATTTCCCATGGTGGGTCCGGAAGCCGATGTCAGACGCTCAAACTCAAAACCCGTAACCACATTCGGCAACCTTCCATAGCCATATCTTGAGAGAACTTCTCGCCGCATACGCCCGAAACCCGGTGCGAGGATGATGGCCCCCGCTTTCAGATCAATCTCTTGTTGTTGCTGGTTAAAATTTATCGCCTTTGCAAGACAGACCCTTTCGCACTGCTTACACTCCTTTTTTGTCAGGAATAGACAGGCCTTCTCGTCTATAAAGAAGGCAGATGGTATGGCCTGTTGATAATCTATGTGCAAGGCTTTGGTGAAACAGAGGCCTTCATTATAGGTATCCTCGATAGGAACCGGGCAGTAATCGGTACATACGCCGCAGGCCGTACAGAGGTCTTCATTCACGTACCGGGGGTATAGAAGAATCCTCGCGGTGAAATATCCTGCTTCACCCTCAACAGATAACAATTCCGCCTTGGTGAGGATTTCGATATTAGGAGACCGACCGGCCTCTACCAGTTTGGGCGCCAGAATTCAGATAGCGCAGTCGTTGGTGGGAAAGGTCTTGTCTAACCGGGCCATTACGCCGCCAATAGCAGGGGCACGTTCTACCAGATAGACATAGTAACCTGCATCGGCGAGATCCAGAGATGCCTGTATGCCCGCAATCCCGCCTCCAACGACCATGACAGCTCCAATGACATGATTGTTTTTTTTATTGCCTGCCATTTATCATCAGGTCTACCCTGTTGTTGCAAAAGAGCGTGTCTGTGAAACTTGAGAGCCCTGTCCACTCTCCTGACATGGCTCCGGGCCGTCTCATGGCTCGTTCTAATTCAAAAACAGGGTGAATTGAATATTGATACACTCGTAAAAAGTCCCAAAACTCGTCACTCCCGCGGAGGCGGGAGTCCAGAAGTGTTTGAAAACACTGGATTCCCGCCTCCGCGGGAATGACGGAAAAGGGCATCTTTCGACTTTTTACGAGATTTTCAATATTGAACTGTCGCCATCTCATTCTTCAATCAATTCAAGTGCACCGGTATTGCACCATCTCACACAGGATGGGCTCGGTGGGATACCGCAGAAGTCGCACTTCAAAGGGAACCCGGTCTCTGCTTCAATAAAAAAGGGTTTCTCAGGACAAGAGGCCCTGCAGACCAGGCACATATCATAACTCCGACCTCCAATTTCGACATCGACTTTTGAAGTGCAGGCCGCGTCCACAAAGGGACCTGCAATGGTTGGAAAATATGTACTACCCTCCCGGAAGACCCTTATCCTTGCCCTTCTGGGATTGGCCACTCCAGCCAAATGATTGAGGGAACAGGCTATCTCACAATGTCTGCAACCGGTGCATTTCGTATGGTCAATCTTTATCCTTGCCATTATTATCCCCCAATTCCAATGACTTCAGGGTATCTGAATGAGGCTTGCCTTCATTATCCCAGCCTCGAAGCCTGTAGTATTCATCTATCATCTCATAGAGCTTACTGATCTGCCCTTCAGCCGGGCCTTCCCGGATGGGCTCCTTTAAAAACCTTTCAGGAAGGGTATCATTCTTGTGATCAAAGCCTGCCTTCATGTTGAACAATCTCTCCATGTTCCAGATACGTTCGCCTATCGTCAGCAGATCATCTACCTTGTAACCCGTTCCTAGACAGCTATTGACCATGGGCACAAAATTGTTGAATTTAAGGCCCATTAACGGCCAGTTACACAGCCCCAACGAATCCATTACCGCCGTTATATCCTGGTATCTCTTTACCAGTTCAGGTTTTCCATCCGTTGCCCACGGATCCAGATGCTCATGAACGTTTAATACTTCATCGATAAATGTGTAGGCATAAAGATGGTGGGGGCCGTAGTTGGATGTGGCGAAGTGCAGCCCCATTCCCTGGATGCCCCGGGGATCGAAGGGTGCCATGGGTGCCCCCTTTACTCCCATATAGAGATCGGGTTGTCCGTACTCCTCTGAAAGGGCCTTACCCCCTTGTCCCATTCTTGCGGCATATCCCTTCTTTGTGGACATGAGGTTCAGGGCCTGGAGTAGGTCATCACCATGACCAAACCTGAGAGCAAGTTTAAGTTCACTGTCGGAGACGAGTCCTTTTTCCACCAGCTCCATTGCAAGGGCTATCGTTTCCCCCGCCGCAATGGGATCCAGCCCCATCTCGGCACAGATCATATTCGCTATGCCGATCGTGTTCAGATCGGTGATTCCACAGTTAAGCCCGAGAGCGCCGATAGCCAAATAGGTGGGGGCCATCCCCCTTCCCTTAAAAAGAGGATTATTCACATCCGTTTTTTTAATACAGGAGATGGGACAGGCAAAACATCCGCGGCTACTCAACCTAAAGG
>CAYTUL010000047.1:0-13943 GCA_964441135.1 uncultured Desulfobacteraceae bacterium
ACCCGGCTCTGTCACGGCAAGGAGGAAGCCGAAAAGGCCAGGGCGGCTGCCAGGCAGCTCTTCGGGGGGGACAAATCGGAGTCATCCGAATCCGTGCCGGTATTTTATTTAGACTCCGGAGAGGCTCACGAGGGGATACCGGCTTACCTTTTATTTGAGAAGTCGGGCCTCTGCGGGACCAGGTCCGAGGCCCGGCGTTTAATATCCCAGGGAGGCGGATATATAAATGGGAAAAAGATTGAGACCTTTGATCAGATTATCAATATCGATGATATGGTAGAAGATGCCATACTCATCAGGGCGGGAAAGAAAAGATACATACGGGTCGCCGTTCAATGAGCCCTGTGGGAATAACCTGAAATTGTAGTGAAATCTTCTCATTCCTTTATGAAAGAATGATTTGAATACGTCATCCGCAATGAAAAAATCTGAAAAAAAACGTCTTGACCCCAAGCTCGCAGAGGTCATGAGTTATGAGCTGAGCCCCATGATTCAGAGAGATGAGAGGGCACTTGTTCCCTATGATCCTCTTCAATTGTACCTGTTAGAGATCAAGCAATACGAACTGTTGACAAAAGAAGAGGAAGTCGATCTGGCCATCAGGGTCAGGGAACACAATGATCAGAGGGCCGCCTACAGGCTCGTAACCTCTAACCTGAGGCTCGTTGTCAAGATCGCAATGGACTTTCATCGTTACTGGACTAAAAGCCTTCTGGACCTGATTCAGGAGGGCAATGTCGGACTCCTGCAGGCGGTAAAGAAATTCGATCCATACCGCGGTATAAAATTTTCCTATTATTCCTCCTTCTGGATCAAGGCCTATATGCTTAAATTTATTATGGAGAACTGGAAGCTGGTCAAGATAGGCACCACCCAGACCCAGCGAAAACTATTCTTTAACCTTTCCAAGGAGAGGGATAAACTTATAGCCCAGGGATTCTCACCGGAACCGAAACTCCTGGCTGAACGCCTGGATGTCAGAGAAGAGGATATAGAGGAAATGACCCAGCGCCTGGGAGGCGGAGAGGTCTCGCTCAATGCCCCCATCGGCGATGACGGCAAGGATGAATACGGCTCATTCCTGCCGGACGGGACCTTAGATATAGACTCGCAGCTTTCGGAAATTGAGGGGAGGACCCTCCTCCTGAAAAAATTAGAAGAATACAGGGAGAGACTCTCAGAAAAGGATCTGGACATTTTTGATAATCGTATTATGTCCGAAAACCCTATGACACTTCAAGAACTGGGAGACAAGTACCATATCTCCCGGGAAAGGGTCCGGCAAATTCAGGTAAGAATAGTGAATAATATTAAAAAATGGCTGATTGAAGAGATCCCGGATTTTGAGGATGAATTCTCCGATTTCATAAAATAGTTACCATATCTATTCAGTGAGTATTGACGACAATGTATTTTTTATCTCAAAAGAAACTCAATTTTAGCAGGTTCATCCTATTATTCGCCCTCGTCTTCCTTTCTGGGATCGGTTTTTCCTGCGCCGGAGTGGAGAGGAAACCCCCGCCCGAAAAGGTCGCCGCCCCGGTTCGCCCGGAACCGGAACCTCCGGAGGAGCAAAAAGATATTCGCAAGGAACTTTACTTCGACTTTATTGTTGCCTCCATGAATATGGAGCGTGGAAAATACAAGGAGGCTAAACATTATCTGTCCTTGGCCCTTGAGAATGATCCCGATTCCTTCTACCTGAATAAAAAAATGGCGATTGTTCTACGGAGATTGCATGATCCCAGGGAGGCGCTCAGGTACGCTCGAAAGAGCGTGGAAATGGATCCGAATGATATTGGTATCCACCTGCTTCTTGCGGAATTGTACTCGCTGATCGGGGACAGGGAATCGGAATTGGATGAATACCATGCCGTTCTTGAACTCGACCCGGAAAACCAAAGGGTGAGGATGGCTTTCGCGACCGTGCTCATTCGAAACAGGCAGTATGCGGACGCGATGAAACAATTAGATGAAGTGATCACCCAGAACCCGGAACTGGTTATCGCCTATTATTACAGGGGAAGGATATACCTGGAATGGGATAATTACGAGCAGGCCGAAAAGGAATATCTAAAGGCCATCGAGTTAAATGAAGACATGGAACCGGCCCTCTTCGATCTGGCGAGCCTCTACCAGATACAGGAACGTTTTGAGGATGCCGCTAAGATCTACAGAAAGATATTGATCTTTCATCCATCCAATATGACCGCCAAGGAGAGGCTGATCGGTATTTATGAAAAACTCGGTCAAGAGGAAAAGGTAAAAAACCTGATTGAAGAGATAAAGAAGCAGACCAAACCCGGAGATCGGGGGCGTCAGACCCTTGGCCTCTTTTATCTTCAGCATGGAAAACTTGCCGAATCCATTGCCGAACTTGACCTTATCGTTTCCGCCTGGCCTGAAGACTATAAGTCCAGGTATTTCCTTGCCCTGGCCTACGAGGAAAGCGGGCAGCCGGAAAAGGCCCTCGAACATTTCAGACTTATCAAAAAAGGAACCGAATATTTCATCAAGGCACAGATCCATATGGGATATATCTTAGACGGCCTGGGAGAACATGATGAGGCCGTGAATGTCCTGAATGAGGCTATCAAAATCGAGAAGACCCAACCGGATCTATATCTGATTCTGGCCTCGATTCTCGAGAAAAAAAAGGAATATAGCAGGGCCATAGAGGTCATCAAAGAGGGTCTGAAATACAACGAGAAAAATACTGAACTGATCTTCCGGCTCGGCGTTGTCCTCGATAAGTCCGGAGATAAGGACGGCTCCCTCAAGCAGATGAGGCGGATACTGGCGATCGATCCCGACCACGCGGACTCCCTGAATTATATCGGCTATACTTACGCCGAAAAGGGCATAAAACTGGATGAGGCCCTGGACCTGATTCAGAAGGCACTGAAGATCAAACCAAACAGTGGTTATATTATTGACAGCCTGGGCTGGGTCTATTTTCAGAAGGGCCTTTATGATAAGGCCCTGAACTCCCTGGAAAAGGCGTTCTCCCTTATCTCGGATGATCCGACCATCGCGGAACATCTGGGAGACGTATACCTGAAGATGAACGAATATAAAAAATCACTCGAGATGTATCAAAAGGCCCTTGCCCTCGAACATCAATATTCCGATAAGATCCTGGAGAAGATAGAGGAAGTGAAAAAGCATTTACTACAATAGGTTCGAATACCGTATTTCCAGTCCCCGGGCGTCCCATGGAGTCAAATCAACGAATCTTCAGGTGTCTCCTGATATTTCTCTTCTCACTGTCCGTTCTCATTTTAACCGGTTGTGCAATGCTTCAACCGTCCCTATCGCGGAAGCCTGTCAGCCTTTATGATGCGGAGGCCATTATATCGGAAATGAGAAATCAGTCCGATAGGGTATCGTCATTTTACGCCTCGGGCACCCTATCCGTGAAGGACTGGAAAGGGGAATCCGAAGCCGGGGTCCTGACAGCCGGGACCCGGAGCCCTTTCAGGGTAAAGATCGAGATCACCCATTCATGGGGCAGGCCCCTTCTTCACATCCTGATGGTCGGGGAGAGGTTCGAAGTATTGTCATTTGGGGAAAAACGGCTATACCTTGGTTCTTCAAATGACGATTCCCTGTCAAGGTTTTTCCCCGGGCATCTTTTCAACCACACCATTGTATGGGCCTTTTTGAGGGGATTTCCACAGGTTATGGGATATAACAGGATCGACACATCGGGCGCGGGCCGGATAAGTCTGCTCGGCCCGGAGGAAAAGGAGGTGGAGGTAATCTATCCTGGTCCCCAAGGCTTCCCGCCCGAGGGGATTTCTTTCCCGCCTGAGCTATTGGATTTGACCTTTGCCGGATACAGGGAAAATGACGGTGTTCTCTTTGCATCCGAAGTACAGGTGAAAAGCCTTGAGGGCGGAAAAAATCTGATCCTGAAAAACAGAAAAGCCGTCTTCAACAGGACCATACCGGAAGAGATCTTCACCCTGAAAAAACCACCCGGATTCGAGACCCGTCCCCTGGATGAAATCCCTGATCCTGAAAGCATCCGGTGATTCCCGTGAATAGGAACTATTTGGACCTTTTCAAATCCTTGGAGACTCAGCAATTTAATTTTTGGGGCGGAAGCATGATAATAGGGCTCAAGGCACATAGCATAAGGTGCAGGGCAAATCTATAAAAGGTAACCGAAATGCAGAGCGTGGAGATCATCGTCTACCGCCATCCGAATCCGGAGCTGAGATCCTATTTCATATCCGAAGAGATCTCGTCCTTTCGTGTGGAACACTTTAAAAGACCCATGACCCGGGACTCGGACATTGCGCTGAAGTCCTTAGGCCGTCTCGGGGCAAAGCTGGTAAAGGACATCATGCTGATCCCGCAAATCCAGGAGGTCCATATCAAACCCAAGGAGATTCTTGTCAAAAAGGAAGAGGCATCCTCATGGGGGATGATAGATGAGAGGGTCATGGAGGCCATAAATAGGGCGATCCGGAGGAAGAGAATAAGAGTGGTCAAGGGTTAAGGGAATGGGTGGGTGCCGGAATTTTATTTCCTTTTATGGGCGAAAAATCCTAATAGCGCAAGGATGATCATAAAGAGGCCGAACCCGAAATAGATAAAGGTAAAATTGCTCGCACCTTCTTTCGTGGAATCAAGAAGATAATCCCGGTTGAGTATATACCCCCAGTAAAGGGTAAAGAGGTATGTCGTCAAAAGAGCTAATTTAATCCTCCCGAAAAGGAGCTCCAGGGTGTTGAGGAGCAGGAGCATGGCCATCTGGTAAGCCGGAATGACAAGTTCGGTCTGGGAAAAGAATTCCATGGGAAATCCTCCATGTAAAGATTAATTATTAACCTCCTATGCTGGACATCTGGCGGGCACAATTTTTCAGCCCCTGTGAGGCCAGGTTATGGCTTGCCGGTTTTTCCTTGATGGCCTTTTCCAACAGATTCATGAGGGCTTCATCTCCCTTTCCCTCTCTCAGGGGTGTTTTTATATCAATCTCCTGTTCGGAAAAGAGGCAGCTCCTTAAGTGCCCGTCGGCGGTCAGGCGCAACCGATTGCATATGCTACAAAAGTGATTGCTTAAGGCACCGATAAGCCCTATCTCACCCCTGGCCCCATCAAGAATGTACCGCTGCGCAGGACCGTCAAGAGAGTTCCGTTTATTAATAGGTGTCAGATTTCCGATATCAAGGATACGATTATAGATATCCAGGATAGGCATAAATGTATCGATATTCCAGCTATTATGGGCGCCAATGGGCATATGTTCAATAAAGCGGACGTGGTAGGGCTTTTCCAGGGTGAGGCGTGCAAAATCCTGGATTTCATCATCATTGATACCTTTCATGGCCACTACGTTGATCTTGATGGGGTCGAAGCCGGATCTATCCGCCTCCTGTATGCCTTCCCATACCTGGTCAAAAAGATCTCGACCGGTGATCCTGAAAAAACGGTCCCTTCGAAGTGAATCAAGACTGACATTAATGCGGTGCACGCCGCAGAGTCGGATTTCTTCGGCAAACTCCTTTAAGAGAATCCCGTTTGTGGTCAAGGTGATCTCTTTCAGGCCATCAATTCCGTTCAATCTCCTGAGAAAATCCAGGAACCCTTTACGTACCATGGGCTCGCCCCCGGTCAATCTTACCTTCCGAATGCCTTTCCGAACGGCGAGTCTCACGACGCGGAGTATCTCCTCGTACCTGAGGATTTCGTCATGGGAGAGGAATTCAATCCCCTCATCCGGCATGCAATAGATGCATCTTAGATTACAGCGATCGGTTATAGAAAGGCGAAGGTAATTGATTACCCGGTTATTGCTATCGATAAGTGACTCCCTGTTCTTTTTTCCGGTCATTTAAAAATCCCGCCAAGGCGGGACCTCCTTAACTTATTCATTTTCATCCTGTAAAATATAAATCTTTTAAAAGACTTGTCAATTTACGGCCGTGGAGTGAATAATGCCTTCTGGCCGTTGTCGGAGGGATGGGATTCCTTTACACCCTCATCTTCAGGGATCAAATTCTTCAGGAGGTACCGTTCGAACATCCTGTTGTAATCGGTCCAGGCCCCCTCCTGCCTGTCCTTTTCCATATACCGGCCCAACCCGTTCATCTTTGCATCCAGGTCATCGATCAGGTGGAGGGCGAAGGCCTCAAGGAACTTGGGTCTCTTGGGAGAGCCGAATTCATACTGTCCATGGTGACTGATTATCAGGTGCTTGAGCCGCAGTGCCTTTCCTGCAGGGAAATGTCTTATTTGAGCCAATTTCTCATCGACCATTGCCACTCCCGCAATGAGATGGCCGATGAGCCTTCCCTCATCCGTGTAGTCTATCCCCCGGTCACATTTAAACTCCCTTATCTTACCGATATCATGCAGGAATGCCGCGGTAATCAGGAGATCCCTGTCCAGCCCCGGGTACTGCCCTGCCACGGCCAGGGACATTTTACATACGGAAAGGGTATGCTCCAGGAGTCCGCCGATGTAATTGTGATGGAAATTCTTGGCGGCGGGTGCCTTTTTAAACTGCTCGATAAAGAGATGATCCGCGAAAAACCGTTCCGTGAGGGCCTTGAGATGGGTATCTTCTATCTCCTTCATTATGACCCGAAGGGACCCCATCATTTCCTTTATATCGCCGGTAGTGGATTCCAGGAAGATTGAGGAATCGAATTCCCCTTCATAAATCCTCAGATCCGAAAGAGTAAGCTGGATCTCGTTCCTGTAGGAGCCCGCGTTTCCCTCTACCTCGATGATATCTCCTTCCTTGAAAACCGAATGGAACTCTTCCGCCCTTTCCCACACCCTGGACTCCACATCGCCGGTGCGGTCGGACAGAGTGAGACTTAAGAATGGATCCCCCCTTTTGGTCTGGCCTAACTTTTTATTTCTGACCAGGTAAATGCCCCGGACAGGATTATCTACCCGAATATCCTTCACCCAGATATGGGGATCGCGGCTCGTCCTGCCCTCCCCTTCCCCTTTAGTCATCAAACTCCCCTTCGGGCCCCTTGTCAGCCGAGATCTTTAAGGCCCGCTCCTTGATCTTCTCAAGGGTCCAGTCGGCGGGATCATCGATTCTCTCCGCCTTGGGCTTCAGGGTAAAGGATCCGGAGCGTAAAATCGCCTCGATGGCAAGGGGGGCGCTGTCACCGGCGTTAAAGACCTTTGTGAGGAGTTCATATACAAAGTCCTCAACACCCTTTGCCATCCTGTCCCTGATCTCCTTCGATTGTCCTAATATCTTGTTCTCAAAGGGGAGATTCAGTTTTTTATAATTGCCTCCCTTTATATCCTTTGATTTGGCGAATTCCACCATCTCGTCCCACAGGGCCCGGGAAAGACCGGCATCTTCAATCTTTACGAACTCGCCCTGTTCATCTAAAAAGGCATTACCGTATTCGTTTACCTTCACACCCCAGGAGATCATCTGGAGCGCGGTGGCCACGTTGGCCTTGGTGGTGGCGGTTTCCCCGGCTATCCTCCGGAGTCTTTCCGAGTTGTTCCCCGAGGTCCCGTGCTGGGCCCCGGATATCCCGTATTTAGACAGGGCATCATGTATTTCCTTTGTAAGGGGCACCTGAATACCCTGATCGCTCGCCTCAATACCGTGAGTCGTTCCGTTGTTGAGGGCTATCCAGTCCGGGAATATCCCATTGGCATTCAGGCCCTGGATGAGAAACAGGGCCTCCTCTACGGTGGAAAGGCCTTCCTTGCCCTTGATCTCGCCGACTTCGGTTTCATAGCCGGCCCATTCGGCGATATAGGGATACAGTTCGATATTGGCTAAGAGATTTTTATCGTCGGGAAGATGGGAGGCGTCAATCGCTATGGAGGTTATCCCGGCGTCAAACATGCTGGGGATCTCGATCTTGGCGATTTCAATGTCCTTATCTCCTTTGATGCCGTAATGATCCGCATGGATGGCGACCGGCACTGTTATTCCAAGTTCATTGCAAAGGGCGTCCACATGCCTTGCCAGGTTCCACAGGCTGACCGCGCAATAGGCGTTTGACCCTCCCTCTGATTTCGCAATCTCTAAAATAATGGCCGCATTGGCCCTCTGGGCCGCGCTGAGGGCCCCGCGAATCACAAAATAATTCCGGCCGTTGGCCGCAATAGTCATAGCCTTTCCCTTGGATATCAAGGCACGGTCTATGACCTTTCCGCTCACTATCAGGGCCCTTGAATTGGGGAACAATTTTTGAATGTTGGGCGGACGCCCGATCTCGAGGGCCTTTTCGAATTCCCTGGATGATATATCTTCACGCATCGCCATGTTTTACCTCCCTGTTGATTGTCTTCGATTGTTGATATTATCCCGAATGGGCGGACTACCGTTTCGCAATTCCAAATGAATATTCCATAGGATACTCTATGATACCTATAGGCAACGTCATAAATAAATCGTCATGCCCGCGCAGGCGGGCATCCAGAGAACTTTATCAAACATGTGGATTCCCGCTTTCGCGGGAATGACTTTAGACAGGATGTCCAATTATTTAAGTCCTTCACTATAGTTTCAGTGTCCGGGTTTTAAAAGTAATTGAAGATCGTAACACTTTAGCCTTTTGAAAAATAGTTAATAAAGAAGGGTGCTCGGGGATCTCTTGAACGGGGCGAACTTGATTCAGTGAGACTTGAATTGCATACTTACATAGGTCGGCGGGCGGACAACTAAAACTATTCCATGCCGGAAGGAGACCTTCCCCTCCCTAAAGGATTCCAAACCGCCCGCCTGGGTAGCAACCTAACGTTACCCTACTTCTGGAGGCTTTCGCCCCGGGAAAGAGATTGCTGAGCACCCAAGCTATCGAAAAAACTAAATAGTTGCTGAATATCTATTTTTGAGGCTCAATAATAACCTTTATGCATTCATTGTCTAAGGGATTGGCCACCGCGGTGAATCCCTTCTGCCCCTCCTCAAGGGTAACCTTATGCGTGATCAGGTTTTTGAGAGACAGGGACCCGGATTGAATCAACCGGAGGGCGGAGGCGCAATCCGTGGGGCTTCCGGCATAACTGCTTGTCAGTGTAATCTCCGTTCTCCAGAACAGGTCGTTATAGGTCCCCGTGATGGCAGCACCCTCAGACGCACCCGTGAAAAGAAGAACGGTTCCTCCCCTCTCAACCGCCTGGAGGGCGAGAGGCAAAAACCCTTCGTAACACAGGATCACGAGGTCGGCCAGATACCCTTCATTGGCCCCCCGGATGGAATCCATCAATTCATCGTTGGCTTCAAAGGTAAGATTGGCGCCCATCTCCTTGGCCATCTCCATCCTGAAGGGGATGGTGTCGGCAGCGATAATCATACCGGCGCCCATGATCCGGGCGAGACCAATATGGAGCAGTCCCGCTATCCCGTTGCCGAGGACCAGGACGGTCCGGCCCGGGTTTAATCCCGCCCTCTTCTGACTCCTCAGGACACAGGCAAGGGGTTCCATAAACGAGGCCTCTTCAAAGGAAACGCCCTCGGGGATATGAAAAAGTCCCCTGTCAACGTTAATGGCCGGAATCCGTATATATTCCGCGAACCCTCCCGGATAAAAATGGGTACCCTTTAACAGGGTTTCACAAACGGTATGGTTCCCCTGCAGGCAGTAACGGCATGTATTGCAGGGGACGTGATGGGTGGCTGCCACGCTTTCACCCGGTTTAAAATTGCGGAGCCCTTCTCCCGCCTCCGCCACCTCGCCGGCCACCTCATGACCAAGCACAAGGGGTACCTTGTCACGCCTGTACCATTCCATAACGTCACTACCGCAAATGCCGCTGGCGATTACCCTCATTAAGATCTCTCCAGGACCTATATCAGGAAGAGGCATCTCTTCGAGGCGGACGTCCCGATTGCTGTAATACATCAGGACACGCATATTTTTCTGTGAAGACCCTGTCATAACCTGTTATTTTTTATATCCTTATCTCAAATCCCCTCAATTTTTATGGTGTCAAAGAGATCCTGTGCCTGTTTAGGCGTGGCCCTGTCGTGAATAACTGAATTCAGCGCCCTCATCATGGCCACCGGATTGGGATTCTGCCATACGTTCCTTCCGAGGTTGACCCCGATGGCGCCCTTCTGCATACCGTCATATACAAATTCGAACACCTCCAGCTCCGTCTCGCATTTCGGCCCGCCTGCGATGACCACGGGCACGGGGCAGCCGTTCGTCACCTTGTCAAATCCATCCGAGCAGTAATAGGTCTTTACTATCTTGGCGCCTAATTCCGCGGCTATCCTGCAGGCGAGGGAGAGGTAACGGGCGGATATCTTCGCGAGCTCCTTGCCTACCGCCGTTACCGCCATCACCGGAATGCCGTAATCTTCACAGTCGTTGATGAGCAGGGCCAGGTTTTCAAGGCTCTCCTTTTCGTATTCGGTACCTACGAAGACGGAAATGCCCACCGCCGCTGCGTTAAGCCGGAGGATCTCCTCAACAGAAGTGGTAATGACCTCATTGGCGAGATCCTTTCCAATCACACTTGTTCCGCCCGACACCCGGAGGATGATCGGGGTATCCATATCGGGATTGATAGCGGATCTCAGCACCCCCCTCGTCACAAAAAGACCGTCCGCATAGGGAAGAAGTTCCCTTATGGTCTCACCCGGCCTCTCGAGACAGCTTGTGGGACCCTGAAAATAACCATGATCGATGGGCAGAAACTGGCAGTGCCCGTCCGGCTTGATGAGGCTGGATAAACGATTCCTTATTCCCCAGTCAAGGTGTTCGGCGCCTTTGATTCCTTTGCCCTTAAAGCTTGTTTCCTCCGGTTCCATCTCCGTCAGATCCCTTGCCTCCAAGATTCCTTCCGCGTCAGGCATATTCTTTACCTCCGTCAATTGGCCTTTACAAAATCGCGTACTTATTCTACTATCTCACAATTCGTTTTTAGTCGACATTAGGGGTGCTGTCAAGAATCATGTTGGAAGACCGCATAAAGCGTTATGGATGAGAGGGAGTTTGAACAGGGATACGCCCATTTTCACAGGCAACTCAACCAGGTTCTCCGGGAGAGGGACGTAAGGCGTTTCAAGGTCCATATCGCGAGGCACCCGGGGCAGGCGGGGAGGCTTTCCCACTGTCTCGGACTCAGCGATGAATTGGCGGAAATCGAGATGAATAAGGCCATACTAATTCGGCCGGCACTTCGGGACCTCCACGAGGATGTCCTGAAGTGGCTCAAGGAGCGAGGAATCGACCCGCCCACCCCCAGGACTTCAAGATCCCGGAGGGGTAAAAAAATATCCGGGAAGAAAGGTAGATAAAGGAAATGAGAGACAGGGATATTCCCCCGTGCCGGATAACCATTGACAAGGAAGGGAACTGGTTCTATGACGGCGCTGAAATGATCCACGAGGGGATTATCCGGCATTTTTATCGGCACATGGAGGTCGATTCCGGCGGTCGCTATATTATCAACTGGCAGGGCCAGCGTTGTTACCTGGAGGTAGAGGACACCCCTTTTATTGTCACAAGGGCCTTATGGGATGACCCGGGTCATACAGGGGAATCTCGTGTGATACTCTATCTCAATGACGGCGGCCGCGAGGATCTCTATCCTGAATCCCTCACCGTGGGTGAGGACCATGTCCTTTACTGCAGGGTCAGGGATGGCGGTTTTCCCGCCCGCTTCAGCAGGGCGGCCTATTACCAGTTCGCCGAACATATCGAAGAGGAAAATGGAGCGTTCTTTCTTCCCCTGAACGGAAAGAGATATATTATTTATACTGCCTGAAGGGGGAGCGGTCTATTTTCGCCTTTTTCTTCAGCCTGTCAAGCCAGCTCCTGAATAAATACTGCTCCTTTGCCAGCATAAGAGAAGTGCCGTAACGATCCTTTTCTTTCTCGAATTTTTCCTTATCAATCTCTTTTTCCTCTTCCCACCTGATGACAAAGGCCCCTTTCTCATTTTCAAAGACCTTGTCAGGGTACCGGTTATCACGGGCGAGTTTGAAGGCTGCCTCCTCGAGCCCGGGGGCCTCACCGATTTTGGCGGGAGAAGTCAGCCTCGTGAAGTAATCCGTTACCTGGGGCTCCATATTCTTCTCTTTTGCGAATTCAAGCCAGTCACGGCCTTTTTTCAGCTCGGCCAGGTATTCCGCCGCCGCCGCCTTTGCTTTCAGCCTGGCAAGGTAATCGGTATAATCCCCTTTCAACAGGTCCGCAACCTCCTTCATCTCCGGCAGATAGGAGGGCTTTTTATCGACGACCTGAATGATGTAAAAATTGTTATCAAATTCAAGCACATCGCTGACCTGCTTCTTCTGGAGTGAAAAGATCGACTGCATCAGTTTGGAATCCCCGTGAATAACCGGAATCGGGTCCTCCTGTGAGAAGTAGTCCGTGGTTTGGACGGGGACGTTATGCTCCTCCGCATATTTGACGAGGTCCACATCATAGGGCATCTGATCCATCAGGGACAGGGCCTTCTCATTGGCAATGTCTGTGCTTGCATTCCGAATTAAAATGTCGGAAATCTGGTCTCTAACCTCTTCGATCCCTTTTGTTCTCGCCTCCCTGATGTCCTCAACCTTGATAATGTGAAATCCGAAAGGGGTCCTGACAAGATCGCTGATCTGGCCCTTCTTAAGGGCGAAGACCGCGTCCTCAAAGGGTTTTACCATCTGGCCCCTGGAAAAATACCCGAGGTCTCCTCCCTTGTCCTTTGTGGGTCCTTCAGAATACTGTTTGGCCAGTTCTGAAAAATCACGCCCGCTGCGGGCTTCCTTGAGAACCTTCAGGGCCCGGGCCTTCACTTCCTTTACAACCGCTTCGGGAGCGTCCTTATCCACTTTGAAAAGGATATGCCTCGCCCGAACCTCCTTTTCAGACCTGAACATATCCAGGTTATCTTCATAAAAGGCATTTATCTCCTGTTCATCTACTTTTACCTTATCCCGAAAAGTTTCGGGGCTGATGGTAATAAAACTGATCTTGACTTTTTCCGGGATCCTGTAGTCCTCCTTATGTTCTTCAAAATACTTTTTCATGGAGGCCTGATCTATCTTGACCGAGCTTTCATACCTTTCCGGTGAAAACTGCACGAAATCTACCTTCACCTGCTGGTTCCTATAGGTGTATTGTTCCAGGATCTCCTGGCTGCTTGGCAGGAGGAAGGTCATCAGAAACTGGTTCATCTTTTGCCGGAGCAGGTCCTGGGAAATTGTCGCTTCAAAATCCTCCGGCTTCATCCGGTTGTTTGCCAGAAGCATCTTGTACCTGTTTTCATTGAATCTCCCCCTGAACTGGAATGCCGGATAGGAGATGATATGATCCTGGATCTCTTTTTTCGTAACATCCATTCCGATTCTCCGGGCCTCCTGGCTGATGATCCTTTTATCTATGATCTCTTCCAGCGCCCTGTTCTTCAGATCAAATACCTTGATGAGATTATCGTTCCAAACGCTCTTATACTCCTTTTGGAGGCCGGTAAGAAGGTCCCGGTAAGCCTTCTGATATTCTATCCCGCTTATCACTTCACCGTTGACCTCGGCGACCTTCACCCCTTCCTTTGATCTGAAGGAATAGCCGAAATAGAATATGAAGACCAGGGCAATGATAGCGATCAGGAATTTAATGAGCCAGGACTTGGCGTGTTTCCGCATGAGACTCAATACCATCTAAATTTCCTCCCGGATTCGGCACACAAAATCCGCTTTTTTTCGCACTTATTTATCATGCCGGTATGGTCATGTCCATAGTTTTATACACGGCCCGGATTTATCAACAGGGAAAGCATGTTTGAAATGTATTGACCCCTCTCCATCGCCAGGTCCTTGTCGGTAGAGTCTTGTCCGGTAAAGGCATCCAGATCATGCACATCCGGAGAGACGGTCAAATCGAATTCGAATATGGTGTTATCTATGAAATTAGTAACGGTGAGGCCTAACAATAAGAGGGGACGGCAATTTCTGCCCCAACCCCTCTTAATGAATTATCTGATAGCAGAATTGT
>CAYTUL010000048.1:0-13665 GCA_964441135.1 uncultured Desulfobacteraceae bacterium
TCTACTCATCTTGTCGAATCCGTATTTGAAATCGTCAAACAGACCCTCTCATCAGGTGAAGGAGTACTCATTTCCGGTTTCGGGAAATTCTGCGTAAATGAAAAAAGAGAAAGAAAAGGCAGAAACCCGGCGACAGGTAACAATTTGACATTAAAAGCCAGAAGAATTGTCACGTTCAGATGTTCTTCGTCCCTCAGATCCAAGATGAACGGGAAGGCATAAACAAAAGCTTCCTAATAGTAAACCTCATTAAATGAGGGCCCCTCAGGGTTAAGACTATGGCAAGTTATGTTGTCAGTTTTATTCGTTAATTATATCAATGACTTGTGAGTTATTATATTTGATTCGTTTTTTCCTTAATGATATCAATCAGATATAAATGTATTGACCGATTAATATTATCTTTTGACATCAGTATGTTAAGTGGACTCGCAGCATAGTTTGGGTAGTTGTAACCTGACTTATTTTCAAGTTTTGTAATAGTAGTCATAACAGGAAAAGGTTTATTCGGAAAGATGGTATCACAGGTGCAATCGAAAAAAATCTGATATATTTTCAAATAATTACAAGTTTATACCAACATGGTATACTGCCAAACGATCTAAACATCTGAGGGGACTAACAATCCAAATTATGAGGCTGTTTAAGGATATAGAGCTGAATTGGGTCTCTTACGACTGTTCTTTTTTTGACACCGGACTAGATGGTTGCTATATTAATAGAAAGAAAAAGAGATTTACTTTATAAGCATTTAAAGGTAAAATAATGTATCTAATAAGGAGTCTATAATTATGTTAGGAAAAGGGCAAATAAAGCATTTTAAGAAACCGATCAGGGGGTCTCAGTAGGATAAATTAGCTGTTTAAATTTCTCATCTTCTCTGCAGTTATCAAAATCTTTATCTTTTTTAGCCCCTTCTCTATTGTCGGGATCCAAGTCTATACTTTGCTGTAAGTACTTAACAGCTTGTGTGCATCTTTTCTGTTTAGCATATGCGCAAGCAATATTGTAAGGACATTCTGGATCTGTCCGGTCTATTCTCATTGCTGATTTGTAAGCTTTGATAGCATCATCATATCTATCTAATTCGTCTAAGATCCATCCTTTATTATAAAATTGGTCAGCATTCTGCCTGTCGTATTTCAGTCCCAGGTCTATATTTTTCACAGCCTCTTCATATGTCTTTCTAGCCAACTCGTTATTTCCCTCATCTGATAGCATCCTGGCCTTCACAGTTAACAATCTTCCTAAGGAAAAATATGCTTTTTGATTTTCCTTATCAAACTCTAAGGCTTTTTCATATAAATAAATACCTGATTCAACTTTCTGTTCATCGGTATCCTTAATATGGTAATAGAAAGACCCCAATATCGTATAACCACGAGACAAAGGTTTTTTAAATTGTTCTCCAGTGCTAAAAGCGGAAAGTGAATAAATTTCGTGTTCTATATCAATTATTAGAATTTTTTCTTTTTCAGAAATACTAATCGGTTTACCAGGTTCTATATGCCCATATTTATGGATTAACTCGTTGGTTAACTTTTCTAACCGTTTTTGAGACATAAAAAATGAAGGAAATTGTTCATTTAGATCTTTTTCCAGTTTTCTCAAACGTCGCACCGTCGTCCAGATTGAAATAAGCCCTATAAGACCAGCAATAGCGATTCCACCTGCAGTAATTGCGAGAATAACCGTAAATAAAGAAATTATCCTATCTACGAAATCATATATTTCATCCCTTTTTGCTTTTAGATCTTTTTTTATAGAAGCTAAATTCGGTGATTCGTATTTAGGAAGATATGGGAAGTTAATTATTGTGCCTGCTTGGATTTTGTCAATGGATACCTCAGGATTAGCCCTGACTATTTCTTGTCTAATTTCTTCATTCCAGGTGCCATAAAATTCATCACTTTTTCCTATTTCAGCGACTTTTTCTCCCGCCTGTAACTTAACTACCCTTTCATATGAGAAACAAATAATGGGGGAAGTTGCTATAAAAATAATACATGAACAAGCGATTATTATTCTCAAGTCAGTTCTTTTTCTAAGAGTCATTAGATTTGGCAAAATTCGTCTTCCCATGGGAGCATTATATATTTGTTAGTGTTATGTGTCAAAAAATACCTCACAATATATAATTTTATGTATCTCCAATATATTTCGAATTAGATCATTACTTTGATTCCCGCCTACCTCGTTGAAGGTATTTCCGATATACGAAAGAAAATTAGTGGCGCCAAAAGTGAGGATTTCGATCGGACTGGTTGAATCACTCTCGATTCAAACATTGCTAATCTTAAATCGCGCCGTTTTCATACATTGTTACAGTAATCGTAACTGGATTAAATTTCCCCGATCCAAATAGCAACTTATTTTCACAGATTATCCCGGGCATAAAATCCACCCACTATCTTACCAAAGAGGGTACCTCCATATAATTCCAGACTATCGTACAAAGTATATTGTCAAAGAATGGGCATAGATAGGGTTTAAAAACAGAAGTATAAAGGAAGGGTATCTTAGGCATGATCATTCTCTCGGCAAAAAAATAGCCCCGCCTAATGACAGAGCTATTTTTAAAGAATAAGCGGTTGTCAGGAGATTGTGTGGCGGCTCATCAGGATAGAGCGTACAGCACAGGTCTGTCAGGTAGACCATGCATGCAGGATCCATCCCGTTTTCCTCGATCCACTCAAACACCGGCCTGAAATCCGTCCCTCCTCCACCCCTCGGATGCAAATCCAAGGGCAGGTCCTCCCTCGTGAACACCTCCACATTGACCACATCGGAATCGCAGTAAATCACATGGATCTTCGTGACAAACTCCTTCAATGGAAGGATTTACCTTTTTTTTTGAGAAGCTTGCTCGGGAAAACGCATATTCAAAAGGTTCACTTTTTTGCCATGTGGAGGGGAAATACCTTTCCCCTCTCAGAGGAGACAGGATAGGCTCGTTTGACCCTAAAGGTATCTGCCTGGGAAAAGATTTCCGGCATAAGAACATTCTCGTCTTTGGACTTCAATTCAACCAAGACCGTCTCGATGAGGTCTTTCTCGTCAATATCTCCAATCCTCGGGCTTACAAAAATGCTCAAACGCGTGAATCCCTTTTCGTCCTCCTCTTCCACGATCTGATAATCGGTAGAATCCCCGCCGTATTTCAAGGGAAGTAAAGGGGGACCGTAAATATTCAAATAACTTTTCAATGGACATCTTTCAGGGTATTCATGTATCCCCAAGATGTCCTCATTAGACACACACGTTATTTTGAACCATATCATGATCCGGGGAAGTAAAGTAACCAAAATGCTTTAGGCCGTAAGTTGCGTGGTTTAGTGAGAAAAAAGGTCCCAAAAGAATGGGGTCATTAAATGGGAACTTGAATTATTTGAATATTTACGGTCGCTCCCCATAACAGGGGCAAGATAAAAGAACGCAGATGCTGCGAAGACAATATACATGATTTGTTAATACAATTTTAGTGATACCATGTATATCATCCTGTTACTGGCAGTGATATATAAAGAATAATTGATCCGGTAGGATACAAAACGATGAAGATTTGGATCGACAATATTTTTGCGATACTTTTGCTCTTGATTTCCGCCGGAATGGTCAGTTGCACATCTGAACAGGAGGCGGGCCAATCATTAAAGCAGACCATCGTTGTTCCCCACGGCTACATGGCCCGTTTGGAGCAGGTACATGAGAATCGCTTGATCGGTTTCGGACCGTTTCGGGGATACTATTTCCGGCCGCGGGACCCAAAGGATCTGAGTCGACTGGTTTTTGTCTGCTTCAATGAAGATGGATTTTACAGCTCGGACATGCCCGTCGGCGCCAGGCTTTTTGAAGGAACGGCCGTACGTGCGACACTGCCCCATGCCGATTTTGAAATTCCGGTGAAAAACCGCATAAACCCAGTTTTTTTTGCAGACGCACCGCAAAAATGGCTGGAAAGCCGGCCCGAACCCCGTGATGAATATCTACATTTTCATTCCTGCTATAACGGCAGCGGTCCGGTGCTTACAGGCTACTGGCTGCGTCACAGGGCCGTGGCCGCCTTCATCTATGACATGGGGGGCCGCATAGCGGAGAACAGCCCGCTCTATCATCGCGTTCAAAAAGGTGTCGACCGGGATTTTGCGAAAATCATCGAGTTCGACAAAGGTCCACAAAAAGCTCGGAGATAGCTTGCGCCCAGCTTTATTTTGACAGGTTATCCTATAAGGAGGAATAAAACGACATGAAGAAGGATAAACGGATTCGCTATCTGGTAATCGCAGTCCTACTGCTTCTGGGTGTCTTCTGGTCGGCAGCGACGGCCGTCAGCGAGAGCTCCGAACCAGACTATCCCAACGCTCGGTTCCTGGCAACCGCCCAATGGCTGCAATCCCACAAGGAAGATATCGGGCTGGTGGTTGTGGATGTCCGGGAAGACAAGTACTTTGATGACAAATTGATTCCCGGCGCTGTCCGCATGCCCTGGGGACAGTTTCGCTACAACGACATGGCCGTAAACATGGGCGGGTTGTTTGTCGGAATCGAGCGGGCGCAGCAGATTCTTGGAGCCCATGGCATCGCACGCAACGACACGGTGGTATTATACGATTCTGTCGCAAGCGACGGGGGGGCTACATCTTCCTACATCTTCTGGGTCCTTGATCTTTTGGGTCATCGAAACATGAAAGTGCTGGAACGCGGCATTGACAGCTGGATCGAGGCCGGCGGCCAGACTGTCTCCGCTGCACGTAAGCCGGAGCCAGTTCTTTACCAGGCCTCAGCTGATGAAATCGATATGCGCAAATGGGTTAAGGCCGATTTTATCATGCCGCGTCTGGGAGACCCCTACTACCAGATTTTGGACGTGCGGTCCCGGGAAGAGTACTTGGGTGAAAAACCAAACATCGGCCTGGACGGCACAATTTTAAAGCTCGGCCATGTCCCAACGGCTTACAATATCAATTACGTTCTCAACTGGACGGACACCAACACCAAGAAAATGAAGTCTTACCCGGACCTGCAGCAGCTCTACAGAGGGCTCGATCCCAACCGGGCCGTGGTTGCCTATTGCCATACGGCTCGCCGGGGTTCATTCGGCTATTTCGTGCTGCGGTTGATGGGCTTTGCGGATGTTCTACTCTATGAACCATCCTGGATGGAATGGGGCAGCCAACGCTACTACTATCCTGTCGAAGCGACTGAAAATATTCTCAAAGGCTCCCCACCGACGGAAACGACGCGGGCATCTGCCTACAGACAGACCAAACCAGAAACCGATGTCAAAAGCGGCGGCAGCGATAAGAGCGGCTATATCTCCTGCGGAGGATAAACCCAATGAAATACAACAATCAGCAATACCAACCTTACTGGAAATGGATCCCCACTGCTTTTGCGCTTGCGGGCATTATTGTGTTCATTTTCGCCACCTACGGTCCACCGGCCTCATCCAGCGGATTCGTGAGCCTGTTGAAGGGATTTTTTCAGGCAGTGGCACCGCATTACGCAGCCTCCAAGGCCCACTACAAGGCGATTCCCGGTCCCGGGTCGTGGCTCTTCGCTTTCGTTCTCGGAATGGCCATCGGGGGCTTTATCGCCGGTCGAACCGGCAAAGGGATTCCGGTGCGTGATGTACCGCCCATCTGGCAAAAACGATTCGGCGACAGCCGGGTCAAGCGGTATGCAGCAACCTTTTGCGGCGGGTTTTTGATTTTATTCGGCTCCCGTCTGGCCGGCGGCTGCACCCTAGGATTGTTCATCTCGGGTTCGACCCAACTTGCCATTAGCGGGCTTTATTTCGGGGTCGTCATCTTTGCCGTGGCCATGCTTACTGCCCGGCTGCTTTTCGGTAAAATCGAAGAAAAGGAGGATATCCAATGAAAGAAGTCTGGCTGGGACTGATTTCCGGCATCGCTTTCGGATTTGTCATTCAGCGCATCGGCGCCACCGATGCCCACCGGATGGCCAGAGCGCATTTGATGCTGGATACGGACATACCTCGGTTCATGGTATTTGCGGTGGCCCTTTCCTCCTTAGGGCTTTTTGGGCTCCAGGCAGTCGGCGTGGGAAGAACTTTACCCCTGCCTACCAGCATCGTGGCCACCGGACTAGCCGCAGTCATCTTTGGCATCGGTTGGGGACTGGCTGGCTATTGCCCGGGGACCACCTGGGCGGCTGTCGGTGAGGGGCGCATGGACGCGGTTTTCGCTTTACTGGGAGGCCTGGCCGGAACGGCTCTGTTCGCTCAACTGCACGAGACGCTGATTCCCATTCTCTACACCCCGACGAATGTGGGCCAGATCACCTTGGCGGATCTATTCGGCAGCTATGCGATTGGCGCAGGGGTGTTGTTCGTGGTGCTTTGCTTGATCATCTGGGCGATAGGGAAAATCTGGGGATCGGGTGAACGGGTTTTGGTTTTCGAACGCGGCCCGGGTTCAGGCGCGCTGGATGCCGAGGGTAAAGACAATGCCGACAGGGACGGAGATCCGCAATCCAAATCAAAAGGGTCAGGAAAAGGCAGGTCCAGAGATTAAGAGATCCCGGGGGAACCTCTAAAAACAAAGTAATAATTATTATAAGAGACGGGGGAGACACTTCGCTTTGCGGGGGGACAGCTATGTGCGGTTGCCTTCTCCCGGCGTTTTTCTTCCAGGGCGACTTCCTCTTTTTCAAAGGGTTGTTTGATGAGCTGAAAAAGACGTTACCGGGAATGATTAGCCAGAACAACCTAAACTGCGTAATTCAACATTGCTAATCTTAAATCGCGGATTTTTCGCACATTGTTATTGTAATCGTAACTGGATCAAATTCCCCCGATTCAAATAGCAACTTATTTTTACAGATCATCCTGGGCATAACAACCCCCACTATATTACCAAATAGGGGACCAATAAAATGAAGATGTTAAAAAACTAGAAGGTGCCGATCCCATAGTTCGTCTAAAGACTTAAATAGATGGACTTCCCTATTCAACACTTCGTTCCCTTCTACCTGACCGAATCACCAGAAGACATCAACATCGTATAATTGGTACTTCGAATCATTGGAAATAACGCCTAAAGATTCTATGTGGGCTTGTGCAACCAACATCCTATCAAAAGGATCTTTATAGTGCGCCGGCAGTTGGCCGGCTAAAAAAGCATGCTCGTTCAGGATGGGCAACGTTTCGATATGATTTCTATTCAATTCCGACGGAAGCAAATCTTCCGGCGGCTCGTCGAAGGACAGTCTGCCGAGCGCATATTTGATCGAGACTTCCCAAGAACTGGCAACACTCCAAAAGATTGTGTTACGATGGTTTTGGATTAGTCCCTTCGCTTTGGCTGACAAACGTCTGTCCGAGGTTATCCGCCATAACAGGACATGCGTATCGAGCAAATATTGCATTTATTACCTTTATTTATAAAACTCATGGAGGAGATCCTCAGGTAATGGATCGAAAAAGCTCTTCTTCACTTTGATTTTACCTCTGGCGGTGCCGTGTACACGATCCTTTTGCAAAGGCTTGATTGGTATTAGCTTTGCCACGGGCTGACCGTAACGGGCTATGACCACTTCTTTGCCCTCGGCAATCAATTTAGAAAGCTGTGTCTTAGCCGTGTGTATGTTGATTTGCTGCATTTAATCGGCCTCAGGAATATATTTATTCGAACCAATATTCGTTCAGAATCTGCTTTCTGTCAAGTCAATGCCGGAGAAAACAGGCCTGGGAAAAAATCCATGAGAAGAGGGGAGACCCTACTTCCAGGTCAGAGACTGTGTCGCAATGCGTAAGAACCGTCATTCCGGACGAGCGAAGCGAGATCCGGAATCCAGGAAAAGGTCATTATTCCAGTGGGTTCTGGATCCCGGCTCGCGCCCCGCTTCGCGGGACTTGGCCGGGATGACGAATTCCGACATAGTCTCTCATTGATTGGTAAAAATCGATGAATAAGAAGGGGTGCGTTTTTTAAGCGTTTAAGCGGTCTGAAGCGCCGGATTGGTACGGGAGATGAAAGCGGACAAGGCCCTTTGAAATAGTCATTGTAAAAAGTCCTATCCCTTGTCAGAAGCCCTTTGTTCGTTGCTTTAATTTGTAATGCTTAACGAACTCTTTCAATCAACTCGATAATGATATCACCGACACCGAGGTCGCAGTAAGCCACGCCGCCGCCACCCGGGAATTTGGCCCTGAGCAGGACTTCCACACCCTGTTTCGTGAGCTCGTCCACCTTTTCCTGGATGCCCTCCACTGCACAGCCGATATGTTGAATGCCCTCGCCCTTGCTCTCAAGGAATTCCTTATGGGGAGAGTCCCCCTTCAAGGGTTGAATCAGTTCAATCTCTACATCTCCGATCATTGTTTTACATATCTTGAAATCGGCATACATGCGCTTATCACGAAACCATTCCACCCGGTCGGGAGGAAGGGTCATCTCTTCGAAGGGGCCCATGCCCAAAGAGGTCAGGCGTTCGATAGTCTTGTCCACATCCCTGACTACGATACCTATCTGCATCACTTTTGAAAAGGGTGACTTACTGGTGTTCTCCATCCTATGCTCTCCTTTCATGAAAGATCCGGTCCAAGGGCCCTTTCCTGTCATGGTCCTGAACCTTCAGCCCACTTTCGTCCATTTTGTACTCCTGGCTCGGTCATCATTTACATGATCGATTCCACCTCCTGTTCCACCCGGACGTCCAGGACCGCCGGTTTTCCTTTGCGGACCTGCTCCATGGCTTCCTCCAGGGCCGGTAATACATCATCAGGGTTTTCCACCGTCCGTCCGTATGCCCCGCAGGCCCTGGCAACCATGGCGTAATCAGCCGACGGCTTTATGTCTACGCCTGCTTCGAATGCCATCCGGTCCGATATCCTGCCCTCACCATAGAAATGATCCACGAGAAGCTTTATGAACCCGTATGACTGATTATTCAGGATGACGGATAAAAAGGGAACCTCGTAGGAAACGGCTGACCAGAGGGTGGAAACGGGACATCCCCAGACAAAGCCGCCGTCGGTCATCAGGCTGACCACGGTTTTATCGGGGGCCGCTACTTTTGCCCCGAAGGCGGCCCCAGGCGCCCACTGGATGGAACCGGCGGGACAGCCCAATAACGTCCCCGGTCTGGTTCGGTCTATCTGCTCCGTACCGGACGCGGACTGGCTTATGGTATGATGCAACAGGATCGTGTCCTCATCGATAATCCGGGCTATACAATGGCAAAGCCAGTCGGGGGAGATCGGTTTCTGACCCGCCTTGCTCATGGCCCGTTCACGCCATTCCGCGCGTTGTTTCTTATGGGTGCTCTCCAGTTGATTGAAACGCTCGCGTAACCGGGCTTCCCTTTCGGATGGTATTTTCTCCCGGATTATCCTGGTCAAGGCGGGTATTGCCTCCCTGGAGTCCGCTTCGATATAGGTATCGGCACCCCTGCCCCATAATACCCTTCCCTGGGACAGGGGATCGACGTCAATGTGGATAATTTTAGCGTCCGGCCCGGGTGATCCCTTTCCCGGCGCGTAGGGCATGTCATAGTCGATTACCAGAATAACATCGGCGTCCGGGATATAGGGATTGGGCTTCCGGCTGCCGAGAATCTGCTCTATACCGGCACAGAGGGGATGGGTTGTCGGGAAATTCATCCATACCTGGCTGGGAAGGACCGGCGCGCAAAGGGTTTCGGCAAGCTCCACCAGGGGTGCCACGGATTCAGGATACCTGCCGGTGTAGCCGGCCACGATAAGAGGATTTTGCGCCGCAATTAAGGGTTCCGCCACTTTTTCAAGGAGATTCATATCAAATGATGGAATCGGAGATACCGGGCTGCTATCCAACCGGGGGATGTCCATCCTGTCGAACTCTTTTAAAAGTATGCCCCTGGAATAACATATATAGACCGGCCCGCAGGGCTCCGTCAATGCGGTTTGAAAGGCCTGCTGGAGGACATCACGGATATCTTCATCCCGATCTATTTGATGATCCCATTTTACACAGTTACGCACACTCATACCCTGATCGTAGGGCTCCTTCTTCCAGTTTGCCCGCTGGCCCGCCGGCATCAGTCCCGCCCACAGAATCACGGGCACCCGTCCCCCCTGGGCATTATGCAAAGCACCGCCCAATTGAAGTGTCCCCAATTCAGCATGGACCATGACCACCTGGGGCCGGCCTGAAACCATATAGTGTCCGTGGGCGGCCGTCAGCGCCACGGATTCGTCAAGGCAGAGTATCAGGCGGGGAGCGGGCTTACCATGCATCCTGCATTTGGATATGGCCGCCAGGAGAGCCCCCATTTCACCACCCGGGTTAAAGAAGATATGCTCCACGTTGTACGCGTTTAACATATCGATAAAAGCCTCTGCGCCGTTATACTGTTCCATAGAATGTCCCTCCTTGTTAGATTCTCATTATGCCTTTTACCCCATGGATTCCCGTTAACCCTTCATCCTTTGAAGTCCTTGCGCGAACGTTGCCGGCACGCGATCCACCAGCTCCTCCAGTGTCCACAGGCCGTCCTTGTACAGCCCTTTAATCTCTGAAGGATAGGAATAGAGCGCCACGCGCCCCCTCGATGCGCCGATTACCTGGCCATTTATGTTGACTGCTTCATCCGTTGCAAGATAGAGAACAACAGGGGGGATATGCTCGGGTCCCGGGGGATCACAGGACTCTTCGCAAAGTTGCTGGTTGATCAGGCCTTCCTGATACAACCGCTTAAAAAACTCACCTCCCGCTCGTGGACTCATTCTGGTTTCCGCTATGGGTACGATGGCATTGCATGTGATTTCATACCCTTCAAGTATCATCTGCTGGGCGATTCCCACGGTCATACTCACGACGGCCCCTTTTGACGCCGCGTAAGCGGTTGCTCTCATTCCGAGCCATGCTGGGGAGCTGAAGTTTATTATCCGCCCTGTTTTCTGGGTCATCATGAACCGGAGCGCGTGGCGGCATGTATGGAACGTCCCATGGAGATTAACCGCCATGACTCTATCCCAGTCCTCTTTATCGATTTCATAAAATGGTGTTCTTATCCGTCCCAAAATGCCGGCACAATTGACCAGGATATCTATCCTGCCGAAGTTATTTACACAATCATCAATAATGTTCTTCGCGGCATTAAAATCGGCCACGTTGTCATAGTTGGCCACCGCTGTACCTCCGGCCCTATTGATCTCCGCCGTGACTTCGTCTGCCGGAGCTTGGTCCGAGCCGATACCCTCGACTCCCCCACCGAGATCGTTCACTACCACCTTAACCCCTTCGCGAGCCATTGCCAGGGCTATTTCCCTTCCCTGCCCACGACCACCACCGGTAACCACCGCGCATTTATCCCTTAATAGATCAGCCATGGATTAACCTCCCTTTCCCGGCTTTAATCGGTGAATCCATTCAATTACCCTCTCTCATGCATACGCCATCATATATGGAGCAGGTCTATAGAATCAACCCTTATTTTCAATATATTCTCCATCTTATCCTATCTTATCCTATGCATATCCGGCTTATGCATAGGGTGGATGACATCTTGATGGTGGATCAGGGGAGGGGACCCCGGTTTGACACCCGGGGGCGAATCATCTATATTCTGACCACTTCAATTCATCCCGGGTCATCAGGCACATAGCATTTCCTGTACATGATGAGGGGATCATTTCCAATATCTTGATGATGCGATAACCTATGCCCTATACAATTCGTGGTATTCTTCCATTTCTCGGCCTATCCGTCTTCGCTTCCAACCTGGGTAACGGTATTATCGCGCCACTGCTTCCCCTCTATGCCGAGAAATTAGGGGCGTCCGGTGTCTGGCTCGGTATCATCTTTGCCGGGGTAGCCATTTCGAGCGCCATCTGCATGCCTTTCTCCGGCAGGGCCTCCGACCGTGTCGGAAGAAAGTTGATATTATCCATAGGCCTTTTTGTCTTTACCCTAACATCCTTTGCCTATGTCTGGGCAAGCACTATCGCCGGTCTGATGGCTGTCCGATTTGTTCAGGGGGCGGCCTCTGCCATGGTCCAGCCCATATCCCAGGCATATATCGGTGATATCGCCCCGGAAGGCCATGAGGGAAAGTGGATGGGAGTTTTCAACGCGACATTCATTGCGGGTTTCGGCTTCGGGCCGTTGATGGGTGGCGTTTTGTCGGACTACTTCGGAATGAATGCCGCTTTTTACAGCATGGGTTTTCTAAACCTGATAGCGTTTTTGGGTGTCATCCTCATCCTCCCTCAAGTGACGAGGCGAAGGGCGACAGCCGCAAAACTATCCTTACGTGCAATAACGGCCAGCGGGGTTACCCGGGGAATCTTCAGCTACCAGACAGGGGTATCCGCACAACGCGGTATCCTGACGGCATTTCTACCTATCTTTGCCAGCCTGTATATTGGCCTGCCTTCCTCCCTTATCGGTATGTTACTGACCGTCGCTATCGTTGGGAATTCCCTGATGCAGATTCCCGCCGGTCAATTAGCGGACATATATAACAGGAGGCATTTAATCATATTCGGTTGCCTCGGCGGTGTCCTTTCCATGACACTCATTCCCAAGGCGAGGATCTTCAGTCTGTTACTAACCTTCATGATGTTAGGCAGTTTCTGTGACTCGTTGGCCATGCCGCCGGCCATGGCCATGATTGTTCAGGAGGGGAGAAAATACGGCATGGGAACGGCAACGTCCATATCCAGTATGGGAATGGGATTCGGCATGGGGTTGGCCCCGATACTCGCGGGGTTTGCGGCTGACCTGTCCGATGTCAGAATGGCCTTCTACATCGCCGCTGCCGCGACATTAATCGGCATGTCCTTCTTTGCCTGGTTTTCCCGGGAAGGCATCGATACCCAAACCGGAGTTGATATGGGAAGCGGTTAAGGAATCGCAAAAAGGAGTTCCAATTAGGATAAATAGGCTATAGGCTGATGGCTTTTAGTCTGGAGGAAAGGCCGTGGATAAGTCCTGATAGTCTTCATCGTGATAACCCATCGGCAGATTACCTGTTTCTTCCTTCATAGCCAATGGAAAAGATCCCTATTGTATGAAGTATATCAATAGGTTGAGGCTATTGTAGCGTATAGCTCTGTATAAAATCTTCGATCTGTAATCTATGTTTGGATTTCAAATCCTTGAACTGCAAACCACAACGTCTCATCTTTATGGAACTGAATGAGATTTGATTATCTATAGGGAGATCTGAAACGGTTTGAAATGATAGATTTTTCAACTGGATACCGAAACCTGCGAAAAAAATGTCTAATTTATGTCTGCCGTTCGAAGGTTTCCCGTTGGCGAAATATTTAAAAGCAAGCCCACCGCCGCTAATATCAATTATTTGACCCAGGGTTTGGGTATCGGCCTGTTTCCTGATCACGGCAAAAGCTCCTTCTTTCACCCTATATCGTCTATGTCTTCTCTGTTCGATCAATCTTTCATTAGTCATGAATCTTATCTCCGATTAATAAAAGATTTTTTGTTTTTATCGGAATACTAATGTGTATGATGATATGTGTCAAGTTTTTCACCGGATGTTATAATACTTGAATAATAATTTGAAAAGGTTAAATGATCGTGTTGTCAAAAAAAAATCACTTTTAGGCATGAGGAACCAATGAAAAGTAATCGTGTAGGAAGCCCTGATCCACCATCAAGATGTCATCTGCGGCGTATTGCTCATACGCCTCAGTCG
>CAYTUL010000049.1:0-8626 GCA_964441135.1 uncultured Desulfobacteraceae bacterium
ACCGGGCGGATCTCATTCTCGTCAAGGAGAAAAACCATTTGGAGCTGCTAGAAGGACGCTGGCCCGAGGCAAGAGACAAGGTAGAGCGCTTGGGCCGGTACATTTCCGAGGATCCGTCTCAGGATGATATCGTGGACCCCTATGGAATGACTCCATACCATTACCGTCTTGCCAGATCACAGATTACATTAGCCGTAAATACGCTTAAAGAAAGACTCCTTTCGAAGAAGAATGCTCAAGATCCGATTCATAGTCGTTGACAGAACAAGATCTCCTTTTCTGAAAAAGGGGGAAAGCCTGTATCTTGAAAGGATAAAAAGATATTGTCCTATAGACTGGGTTGAAATCAGACCCGAGAGAATTCGAAAGGATAGACCTGAAAGGGATATCCTCCGGAAAGAGGGGGATGCGATATTGCGAAGATTGAAGACCGGCGATTATATCATCGCCCTTGACCGGTCCGGGCGGCAGTGTGGTTCCCGCGAATTTGCGGGATGGCTCCAAAGGTTATCCCAAAGGGTCCGAGGCTGGGTCTGTTTTATTATCGGAGGACCAATAGGTCTTTCAGAAGAGGTGATTGCCGGAGCGAACAGGATCTTCTCCCTTTCGAGGCTGACCCTTACCCATGAAATGAGCCGGCTTTTTCTTGTGGAGCAGGTCTACAGGGCCTTTACTATAATGGAAGGGCAAAGCTATCATAAGTAGGGATTGGAAACGGAAATCGGGTTTTTTTGACAGGATGAATATTTCTGGCAGGCGGGATCATTCTTTATCTGCGTTTGCTTCAAGGGCCATGCTTATCTTATTTTTAAGCTCCGTCAGATCGAATGATTTTATCACATAGAAATCTGCTGCAATGGATTTCATATCCTCCTTGAACGTATCGTAAGCCGTGCATAGAACAACCGGTAAGTTATAAAAATTATTTCGAATATCCTGCAACAGATCAAGACCGTTATAATCAACCATTTTTATATCAAGAACAATCAGATCAGGCTTCTCCTTCTCTATTCGTTCCAAAAGCATGTGACCGCTATCGGCAGTAGCAACTTCGTATCCGGCCTCCGTCAACTCCTCTGAATAGAGGAAACGGATATGCTCTTCATCATCAACAATCAATATCTTCGCCATAGATTATTCTCCCCGATGACTGTTTGTGTTTGAGAGGTCCAGATGGAACATTATAAAGTAAAAACTTTATCATATTCATGATAAAGGTGCAAACCCAAAATCCCCGGTTCGTACCTGCCGGTATATGAATTTAACAACGAATTTTGTCGTCATGCCTATGGTCACCAGTTCATTCGTACCTTGACCCCCCGGTCATGGAGGTATGTCTTTATCTCTCTAATGGTATAGGTACCATAGTGGGGCATGGAGGCGAGGAGGGCTGCATCCGCACCGTTGTCGGCCAGTACTTCAAGGATATGCTCCGGAGTTCCCGCCCCTCCCGAGGCTATCACGGGTATATTTACATTGGATGATATCAGCCTGTTCAATTCCAATTCATAACCCTCTTTTGTACCATCCGCATCAATGGAATTAAGACATATCTCGCCAGCCCCCAAAGACTCTCCCCTCCGGGCCCATTCCAGGGCGTCGATCCCCATGGAAACCCTGCCTCCATCGATAACCATCTCGTAACCGCTCGGAATGCTGGCGGATGGTTGAACCCTCTTTACATCCATACCGAGCACGATGCACTGGCTGCCGAAAGACTCGGCCCCTCTGGATATGATTTCAGGATCCCTTACAGCCGCCGAATTTACACTGATCTTTTCAGCACCGGCCAAAAGCACTTTCCGCATGTCCTCAATGGTCTTTATTCCGCCACCCACGGAAAAGGGGATAAAGATTCTTTCAGCTACTTTCCTCACCGTATCGATCATGATCTCTCTTCTTTCACTCGAGGCGGTGATGTCATAAAAGACGATCTCATCCGCACCTTCCTGATAGTAGAAAGCGGCAATCTCCACGGGATCGCCGATGTCCACATTTCCCTTGAACTTGATCCCCTTTGTGAGCTTTCCGTCTCGAACATCCAGGCAGGGTATGATTCTTTTGCTAAGCATATTTTTTCCCGTTCCACCTGCAAAAATTATCCAGTATTTTTAATCCCGGTCTCCCGCTTTTTTCCAGGTGGAATTGCATGGCCACGAGGTTTTCAGAAATAAGTACCGAAGCGAACCAGATGCCGTAAAGGGTCTTCCCGAGGATAGTGCCCGGCAATTCAGGAGCGGGGTAATAGGAGTGAACAAAATAGAATTCACTCCCAGGGTCCACTCCCTCAAAAAGTGGGTGTTTCTCTATCAGCTTCACGCTATTCCATCCCATATGCGGCACCTTTAATCTTTTTCCTTCATTATCCAGAAGGTCCTCCTGGAATCTTCGGACTTCTCCTTTCATCAGGCCTAAGCATTGGGTGTTGTTTTCCTGGCTTGTTTCCATAATGATCTGAGTCCCGAGGCAGATACCGAGAATGGGCTTTTTATTATGAAATGACTCGATGATTGCCTGGTCAAGTCCCTTTTTTTTCAGGTCGGCAATAGCGCTTCCGGCGGCCCCGACTCCCGGGAAGATTATTCTTTCCGCCGCGACGATCGTCTGGTAATCCCGTGTAATAACAGAATCCTGTCCCAGAAAATTCAGGGCCCTTTTTACACTCGTTAAATTACCCGCTTTATAATCGATTATGGCAATCATGGATTCTATAACCGCTCCACCCGGGAATTCCTGTTTTCAGAATATACACAAATTAAATGTATATCACGGAAATCAGAAAATCAACAGGGTCTCATACTTTTCCGGTCGGCTATTGTATGACATCCGTCCGCTGGAAAAGTGACCTGCGCGGATCTCTTATCATGTGGAATATCCTGAAGGATGCCGTGATTTTCGGAAGGGAAGAGGTTAAAGGAATTGAAAGATTAGACAATACCCGGGTGTTCCTTGATTTCCCGCTCCACCCTGTCCGGATCCTGTGAGTTGTAGCGGGCGATCTTCTGCAGGTGATTCAGGTTCTCCGGATTAATACTGGTAAATTTTATTGCCACACCTTCATGCTCACTGCGGAGGATTGTGCCTTTCACCGTAACGATAGGTTCTTTATCGGGTTCTATTAAAATGATTCTGAGAATACAGGAGGCTCCCGATTCCAGATTTGCGTAAACGGGCAACAGACAACCACCAATGCCGAGATTACTGATCTCATCGACCTCGAATACTTTTTCCTGAACGACCAATTCTGCCTTCATTTTATAGGGAAACCTGAGGAATCGTCTCCTTTCACCTCCCATGATTCAACCTCCATAAGAAAATGGATTTTTTAACTTCCAATTAAAAGGGAAACCACTTTGATATTTCTGCAAACAATATGCCACCCGCCTATTAGAGATTTTTTTTCATTTATCATCATTGTAGAGTTTACATTATAAAAGCAATATGTTATCTGATACAGTCCTTTTTAAACAAGTGATTTTGATGGCTTGATGATTTTGAGACCGTCCATGGCGAATTCCAGAGAAATCCATATATTATTGACCCTTTCAGGGCGATCACATGCATCCTAAAATCGATTTCCCAATTAAAAATCGTCAATATTATGACACATTAATATCATTCAGGAGATAAAATGACACTTACAAAATCAGATATCGTCGATGATTTGGCAAAAACTGGATTTATGAAAAAGAGGGCGGCTGAAATACTGGAAAATACATTAGAAATTATCAAAAGAACTCTCGGGGGCGGAGAAGATGTCCTGATTTCAGGATTCGGGAAGTTCAGCGTGAGGGCAAAGGGAAAACGAAGGGGTCGGAATCCCGCGACCGGAGATGACCTTATCCTCAACGAAAGGAAGGTGCTTACATTCACCTGCTCCCCGGTATTGAGAAAAAAGATCAATTAAACGAATCAAAGTGTAAAACAAATAATGATGAAATAATTCTATAGGCTTCATTCCCAAATAAACGCGCTTATATCCCTTGTTCCTTGAGGATCTTCATCGTCCTCGCGATCTCTTCAGATGATACCTTTTGACGGAGCGTTTCCATCCGTTCCATTACCTCGGCAAAGTGAACGCCCTCCGCCGCGCTGATCCATTCGAGTTGCAGACGATCCGGGCCTATTCCCAGTTTTTCCATCTTTTTGCGAGTCTTTTCCACCCGTTTTTCGGTCCAGCGGTTTGCATCGATATAGTGGCAATCCCCGATATGGCATCCACTTACAAGGACTATCGGTGCTCCTTTTTTAAATCCTTCCCATATGAATTTCTCGTCTACACGTCCGGAGCACATTGTCCGGATCATCCGGATATTGGACGGGTATTGCAGTCTGGATACACCTGCATAGTCCGCTCCGGCATAGGAACACCAGTTACAGGCAAACACGAGAATTTTTTCGTCGGCCTTTTCCTCGAGAAGGGAGTCGACCTGGTTTAATATTTGGCTGTCGGTAAAATGGTTCATTATGATGGCATCAAAAGGGCACTCCGCTGCGCATGTGCCGCAGCCGGCGCAGGCCGCCGTATTAATAATGGCCGGAGTCTTCTTTTTAACATCCACAAAGATTGCGTTATAGGGACAGACTTCCGCACACTTGCCGCAGGATTTGCACTTTTCGGGGATTAACCGGGAGGTGATAGGTTCCGTGGAGATTTCTCCCCTATGCATCACGCGGATAGCCCGGACCGCGGCCGCGGAGGCCTGGGTTACACACTCTTTAATATCCTTGGGTCCCTCGGCGCATCCCGCGTAAAAAATTCCTCTGGTCGCAGCGTCCACCGGCTGAAGTTTTGGATGCGCTTCGAGATAGAACCCCTCGGGAGTCAGTTGTAATCCAAGCATTTCCTGAAGTCTCTGGGTGCTCGAAGCCGGTTTCACTCCGAGGGCAAGCACGACCATATCCAGTTTATGAATCTCGGTTTTACCCGTCACCGTGTTTTCAACCGCAACCTTCAGACTATGGTTGTGGTCCTCTTCCACATTGCCCGGTAAACCCCGTAAATATTGGACACCCAACCTCCGGCTTCTCATGTATAATTCTTCAAAACCCTTCCCGAAGGCTCGAATATCTATGTAAAATACCTTGATCTCCATATCGGGATAGTGCTCTTTGAGTATGAGGGTGCTTTTCACTGTATTCATACAGCAGACATTCGAGCAGTAATTGCTTCCCTTCCTGACTGAACGGGAACCCACACACTGGATGAATCCGATGGACTGAGGATGTTTTCTGTCCGTCGGACGAAGCAGTTCCCCCCTGGTAGGTCCTCCCGCGTTAATAAGCCGCTCGAATTCAAGGCTTGTCAGGATATTTTCAAATCTCGTATACCCGTACTCATCAAGCTCCCTGGGATCATATACCTCTAAACCTGTGGCTACGATTATTGTGCCCACTTTTTCGACTATTTCCTCATCCGACATATGAAAATTAATACAGTTCTTATCGCAGGCATCAATACATTTACCGCAAACAATGGGATTATGACCCAGGCATTCATTCACGTTGACCACGTAGGCGGATGGAACGGCCTGGGGGAAAGGAGAGTAGATGGCCCTGCGCGATGACAGGCCCAGATTAAATTCGTCGGGCCGCACAACCGGACAGACATTGACGCACTCCCCGCATGCCGTGCATTCCTTTTCATCCACATAGCGGGCCTTCTTCAGGATCTTCACCTCAAAATTGCCCACATATCCTTTGACCTCTACCACCTCGCTCAAGGTGAGGAGTTTGATCCGGGGATGTCGACCGACATCCGTCATCTTCGGACCGAGTATTCAGATGGAGCAGTCCATTGTGGGAAAGGTCTTGTCAATCTGAGCCATAATCCCTCCGATGGAGGGCTTCTTTTCGATCAGGATCACGTCAAAGTCATTGTCCGCGAGATCAAGGGCCGTCTGAATTCCGGCCACTCCCCCCCCGATAACCATGGCTCTTTTTGTAAGCGGCAGGATCTCTTCTTCCAGGGGTTCCAGGAGACGCGCCCTGGATACGGCCATATTCACCAGGTCAATCGCCTTTTTCGTGGCTGCTTCCGGTGAGTTCATATGGACCCAGCTGCATTGTTCCCGCAGGTTGGCCATCTCAAGGAGATAGGGATTTATATCGATATCCTTGAGCATCTGTCTGAAGGTGGGTTCGTGCAATCTGGGAGAGCAGGAGGCGATAACGATCCGGTTGAGTCCCTGTTCAAGGACATCGTCTTTGATCTGTTGTTGTCCGGGTTCGGAGCAGGCGTAACCGATATCCTTTGAAACAACCACGTCCTCCAGTCCGGATGCCGCGGACGATACCGCCTCACAGTCAACGGTCTGGGCGATGTTGAGCCCGCAATGGCATACATACACGCCTATACGGGGCTGTTCCGCTTCGGTTTTATGGTCTTTTCTGAGTACATTCCCTTCCATCTTGGTTCCTTCTGTTTTTTTTATGGTAAAAATTGTTTTTTTCCGCGGCCCTTACCCTTACTCCCAGCGTATCGTGTCGGCCAGGATACTTGTCAAATCCATTATCTCCATCTCCAGATCTTCCCCCTGAAAGGGATCCTCCATGGCGCACCGCAGATGGATCTGGCATTTCGGGCAGGCCGTTACGAGCATGTCACTCTCCGTCTCCCGGGCCTGTCCCAAACGCTTGACCTGAAGGGCCTTGCTGAAGGAATCGCATCCAATCCAGGCGCAATTGCCGCAACATATGGAACTGATCCCATGGTCTCTCATCTCGACGAATGCGGATGGATCGAGTCGACGGATCAACTTTCTTGGCAGATCAGCCCGGTCCTCAAATCGACTTAAACGGCACGGATCCTGAAACGTGATCCTGCGATCGAATTTATCGAAACTCACGGCGCCCTTATCGATCTCCCTGTCCAGCAGGTCAAAGAGGTGCGTGACCTTGAAATCAACTTTGATGCCGTAAGCGGGGTAGTCATGGGCAAAGGTCCTGTAGCATTCCGGACACGCGGTTATCATTTCCTGAATACCCAGATCATGGATGCGCTCCACGTTCAGCCTGGCGAGGCGCAAAAAATTGTCCTTATCACCGGACCACAGGAGGTCATGCCCGCAGCATCGCTCCTCCTGGAGCAGGGCGGGTGTTATGTCAAAGAAATTCAGGAGCCGGAGTGCGTCCACAAGGATATTGCATGTCTGAACCTTCAGGTGTTTTCGAAAAAAGAGATCAAAGTAAGGAGCACACCCACCGAAAAACAGGATTTTGCTGTCAGGGTCGGTCTGGATCTCCCCGGGAAGCCAATCCCAGTGCCTTATATTCAGATCTGCGGTGGCCATGGTCCGCATGAGAGATTGAAAGAAACCTCCATGGGAATCCGGCTCCTTCAGCGTTACGCTTCTCAGGGCATGACGCATATCTTTTATGAATTCAGGGAAGTTGACGGCGGAGGGACATCGATCATAGCAGAGTCCGCAGGTGAGACAGGACCAGACATCTCGATGCACGGCCGGGGAAGAAAAATCGCCCGCGATGATAGAACCCGCCATGGCCCTGGGTGAAAAAGTTCTTCCGGCAAGTGTCAGGGAACAGGCCGATGTGCATTTTCCGCAGTCCTGACAGGCGTAGATATCGTGGGATGCGACGATCTCATTAACGATCTTGCGGCTTGTTTCGAAGGGGCCTTTCTTGGGAGAGGGAATGACCGGGCTTTTCCCTATCGACCGGATCTCATTATGAAAGTCCCTGAGGAAACGGAGAAGGGCCTCCGATTCATCGGGCATGAAATTGGCCAATTGCAACCGGTTTTCTCCCAGGCCCAATAACTCCATGATACCGCGCGTGTCTTCCACGTTTTTCCTGGCCGTATCTGTGCCCATTCCATATCTGCAGGAACCGGCTTTGCATCCGACCAGGGCAACACCGTCCGCCCCCATTTCAAAGGGCTTCAAAAGAAGGGCCTTGCTGATTCTTCCGGTGCAGGGGATCCGCACCATTTTTATCTCCGCCGGAATCCGGGACCCGTTATCCTGCAGCTCCTGAAAGGCGGCATGGGGTCCCCAGTTGCACAAAAAAAGGACGAGATTAAGATTATTCATAGGGTTCATTCCACTACTCCATCACGCCGGGGCTCCTCCTGGAGAGAGACACCTTGTGACGCGTATTTACGGGCTATTTCAGAATGCTGGATCACCGGTTTCGGACAGGACCGATTTCCCACCTACTGTTCGATGACTTCTTCAATCAATTGTTCGAGATACACCCGGTCCCGATAGGGGCTGTCCGCGGCATTGGACGGGCAGACGGAGATGCAATTACCGCAACCTTTGCACAGTGCCTCGTCTACCACCGCATGCCACCCTTCCACAGAGTTCCTTCGAAAGGTGATGGCGTGGTAGGGGCAGACCTTAAGACAGCGTCCGCACCCCCTGCACAGATCCCTGTCCACTACGACCGTGTATCCTTTGCTCTGTCTTGGTCCCCGGGGCATAATCGCGACGGCCAGTGCGGCGGCGGCGGAGCCCTTCTGCCGCTCGGAGACACGGGTTCCAGCCGGACTCGCGAGAAAAAGGCCTGCAATGGACGTCATTCCTGGATACTGAAAGGGAACCCCTGTAAGCCCCTTCTTCTGCAGTGCTGCGGGTACGATTTCTGCGGGCAGTCCATCCTGTAT
>CAYTUL010000049.1:8636-13362 GCA_964441135.1 uncultured Desulfobacteraceae bacterium
AATGTAAGGAGTGGCTTTTCTCGCCTTCTCTCCAAGGATTATCGCCCCTGCCTGATATACCCGGGGTCTTCCCTCTGATTCCGCAAAGATCTGGAAGTCACCGAGGGTACCGCTTATTCCCTGGATAAGGGAGTTCTCAAAACAGTAGATATTGGGATGAGAGGGTTTTTCCGTCATGGATGTATTATCGGTGCCGAACAGAAAGACCTCATGGCCTGCTTCGGCCATCGTGAAGGCACTGTTGAGCGCCGATTCGGAACCTCCGATCACCGCAGTGGTGAAATGATAGGTCCTTGCCGGCGCCGGAAGAGGCTTTAATCTCTTTGCCCTGTGTATGGACCTTTCAATGAGGCCTTTAAAACGATTCATGGCTATTGCTTCGTCCTGTTTCAGGAAGGGAAGAACCTCCCCCCTGAGGTTGCATGTCTCCACCATGGAGCGGCTGATGCCTGTTCCCTTGAATAGAGCGTCTTTCAGGCGGCTTCGCTGGTCCGTACAGGCGCTGCATATGAAATCAAGCGGGCAGCAGACACAGGAGGCGAGGACGGCACGCGTAATCCCGTATTCGCGAATTGCCCGTAATATTTCGGCGGAGCCCTCCGGAACACAGGCGGAATTGATGACCTCGGAATATACGATATGATCTCGAAAGATAAGCTCCTCCATATACCCTGTTATCCTCTCGGTCCAGCCATATGCCTCGTTGCATTTGCATACAAAGATCCCCAAGCGAAGATCGGAGGATAACTCCGGATCAGGGGGCATGAAAGAAACACCCCGGCCCCGGGTGCGGATGGAAGATCCCCCGAGCAGGATCATGGCGCTGGCGGCAGCGGCAAAACCGCGCGTAATCATATCCGAAACATCCGTTTTAGCGGTCCTGGGTCCATAGGCCCTTATCACATCCTCTCCTTTTACGGGAGGGGCAAAGTCAGGGTCCGCGATAATAACGACACCCGCCTGCTCTATGATCTCCAGGGACTGTTCTTCATGGTGAATTGCGCCTATCAGACCACAGGCGTCGATACAGAGCAGGCACTCGGAACAGATTCCGCACTGGAGGCAACGCTCGGTCTCAAAATGGATTTGTGCCTCGCTCAGGCCCAGGGCCACTTCCGAAAAGTTTTGGATCCTCGCGGCCAATTGCCTCTCGGGCATGGTCGGCCGGGCAAGAGCCGGGATTTCACCGGAAATTTCAGGAAAGTCCCTGTCTCCGGGCCGGGAATCTCCCGGAGCGGCTTCTTCCATACCGGCCAAAGCCCTGTGAACGGAACGGGCCAGAGACCTTCCGCCGGCCATGGCCTCCACGACCGAAGAGGGGCCGGTGACGGCGTCTCCCGCTGCGTAAATACCCGGAATGCTTGTTTCCATTGACTCGTTTACCTTGATAAACCCGCTTTCGGTCACATCGATTCCCGGCGGTGGGTTATGCCTGCTGAAGGGCCCTGTCTGGCCGATGGCGACAATGGCCCTGTCAAACTTAAGATGAAAGGACCTGCTTCCTGGAATAATAACAGGCCATGGAATTCCCTTTTCGTCAGGATCTCCCGGTTCCGTCGGCCTGCAGTTCAGCCGGTCTAATCTCCCGTTACGATGAGAAAAAGAAATAACCTGGGTCTTTTCAACGATGGTTACCCCTTCTTCCTTTGCTTCGAGTATCTCCCTACTGTCGGCAGGTATGAGATCTTCCGGAAACCAGGTAAGGATCGAGACATCCGCGCCCAGACGCCTCAGGGTCCTGGCCAGGTCAAAGGCCGCATTGCCGTCCCCTATCACCCCGATCTTTTCGCCCCGCCGTAGGGGTGATTCCTTCCCCCCTTCTTCCCTCCCATAGAACTCTTTCAGAAAGGAGATACATCCGTCCACATCCGGAGAATCCTCGCCCGGAACACCCAGTGTCCGATCAATCCAGGCACCGCTCGTCAGGATAAGGGCATCATATTCTTCCTGAAGTTTTCGGAGATCGGATGAGAGGTCCACGCTGGAGGAGCTGATGATTTGAACGCCTAATCTTCCTATGTAATTGAGTTCATGATCAATGATTTCCCTTGGAAGCCGGTGGGCCCCGATCCCGTAACGCAATAGCCCCCCCGCCTTTGCCTCTTTTTCAAAGATTGTCACACGATAGCCCAATCTGGCCAGATCCGCCGCGGCCATAAGGCCTGCGGGCCCTGAACCGATAACGGCGATGTTCTCCTTCCTTTTTTTGACTTCAGGGAGGTCGGAATCATGAGGATGGGAAAGCTCATAATCGGCTAAGAACCTCTTGATGTCTCTTATGGCAATGGATTCATCCAGCTCACCCCGCCGGCAGACCTCTTCACAGGGATGGGTGCAGACGCGCCCGCAGATCCCTGGAAGGATGTTATCCCGCCTTACAATGTCGAGGGCTTCCCGGAACCTGCCCTCCCTTGCCAGCGCGATGTAGGCCTGGGCGTTGACGCCCAGGGGACAATTGGCCTGACAGGGTGGCTGACTCCTTTTATCGATCACGGGACGACCGGGAAGACTTCTTCGACCTTCATACTGGACCGGCTTTAATCCATCCAGGGTGGTAACGGGGCAGATATCGACACAGCGACCGCACAGGATACACAGATCGGGGTCAACATAGGTACGCAGCCGCCTTACCCGCGCCCGGAAGCCCTGGGGAGTATGCCTTAGGGAAGAAATTTCAGCCGGTAAAATGGTATTGATGAGAGGATTTCGAAGTATCCTCAGCAGTCCAGGCCGGTGTGCGAAATTCATGGGGACACCCGAGGCCAGTCTCCACTCTTCTTTCGAGAGTTTTTTATCAAGATCAGGGTCGGGATCCACCAAGGTCACAGGGATACCTAACTCACCCAATTTATTCGTTGCGGCGATACCTGCGGGATTGGCCCCTATCACAATGACCTTATACAGGCGGTCTTTCCGCTGTTTCATCTTCAGGCCACCGCCTTTCCCGCGGCCTTTTTCAGTCTCCCTTTCAAAGTAGCCAGGCCATAATCGTACCCCTTGTTAAATGCAGCGGCGTTATTTTTCTCGGTTCCCTTTGGAACCGATTCCAATACCGTGTTACGCGCCGCGTCCACGGAAACCGCCTTCGTAACAGCGGTAAAAAATCCGAGCATAATGATGTTCGCCATCATCTTCCTCCCCAATTCTTCAGCCATACGCGTACAGGGGATAGAAAAGGCGTCTCTATTCATTTTGCCCGGTTTCACAAGATCCTGGTCAATAAGCAGTAACCCATCGGCTTTAAGCAGGCCGATGAATTTATCGAAACCGGACTGGGACATGCATACCAGAATGTCGGGGTGTCTTACATAGGGATAGTGTATAGGGTTATCGGAAATAATTACCTCAGCGCTGCAAGCGCCTCCCCGGGCCTCAGGACCGTAGGACTGAACAAGGGTACTCTGCCTGTGGTCACCCAGGGCTACGGCCTGGCCGAGGATATGACCCGCTAACACGATTCCCTGACCCCCGAATCCCGTTATGATAACCTCCTGCTGACCGTCATTTTCATTTCTGTGTGCCATGATCAACTTCCAACCGCCTTCCCCTCCTCCAGGAACTCCCCGGGCCGGCAGGTCCTGTCGTACATTTCAGTGCATGTGTCCCGTTCTATATCCAAAAACTTGCCGAGGATGACGCCCTTTTCAAAATCGATATCCAGTTCGGCCGGGTTCGCGCCGTTTTTGATAATGGTCCGCTCCTGATAGAGTTTCAGTGTGTCAAAGGCCTTCTCCTTGTTTCGCCGTCCGTAATTTACCGGACAGGGGCCCAGGGCTTCTATGAAGGAGAAACCTTTTCTCTGAAGGGCCTCCTCGATACAGTCCGTAAGATCCCGGGTATGGAGAATGGTCCATCTCGCTATGTAGGTGGCTCCGGCGGCATATGCCAGTAAGGGGAGATTAAAGGGCCGTTCAGGGTTTCCCATGGGCGTGGTTGTGGTTTTCGCCAGATGGGGTGTAGTGGCCGCCACCTGCCCACCCGTCATGCCGTAATTGAAGTTGTTCACACATAGGACAGTCATGTCCACATTCCTCCGGGCGGCGTGAATGAAATGATTACCGCCGATGGCAAAGAGGTCGCCGTCCCCGCTGAAGACCACGACTTTGAGTTCGGGGTTGGCCAGCTTCATACCTGTCGCAAAGGGAATCGCCCTTCCATGGGTTGTATGATAGGAATCCAGGTTTACATATCCCGCCCCGCGGCCGGAACATCCGATCCCGGATATCACGACGGTATTCCGGAGGTCTATACCGCTTTCCTTCATGGCGATAAGGCAGGAAGAAAAGGCCGTTCCCACACCGCAACCGGGACACCAGATGTGAGGAATGCGATCCGTCCTCAGAAGGCCGTCCAGGGGATGTTCCATATCTTTTTGAGGCTGTTTCATTTTTTCCTCATGTATCCTAAAAAGCCTGTTTCAGGGTTTCAATCACCCGCTCGGGGGGAATGATAGTCCCCCCCGGATGACCCACCAGAAAGGCGGGCACCTTTCCTCCCGCACACCTTTCTACCTCCAGATGTATCTGGCCGAGGTTGATCTCTACGGTCACAAAGCCCTTTACTTTTTCTGCCATTCTTTTCACCAGGTCCTCGGGAAAGGGCCAGATTGTAATCAACCTGAGGAGTCCCGCCTTTATGCCCTGGACCCGCGCCTCATCAACGGCGGCCAGACCTGTCCGGGCGGAAACACCGTATGAGACGATCGCAATTTCGGCGTCCTCAAGCC
>CAYTUL010000050.1:0-13257 GCA_964441135.1 uncultured Desulfobacteraceae bacterium
CGCTATCAGAAAAATTGGTAAACGACCCCGTGTGTTTCTTTAATACTTCATATGCTTTTCGAAAATCGTCATATTTGATGAAGGCCGGCCCCGTCGGCATAAGGAGAAATTCTGATCCCAGGTCCGATATGGTTGCATCGACCATCTCCTCCAATCTCTTTTCCAACTCCTGCTGATTCAGTTCAAAGGGTCTTTTCATAACCGGCATTGACCTATTGATGGAAAAATGATGATTCAGTTTAGAATGAGATTTGGGTGTTATTTGACTCATAAACCGATTCAGGCTCTTTTATCATTCCTGTCCTGAATCTGGGAATACCTGCTGTACCTGGCTCAATGAATTCTTCGACAATAGTAGTTCCTCCGAAATCTGATATCCAGGTCTGGATTTTTCTTAATTTTTCCTTTGTAGGTTCGTCTTTGTCCCATTTTCCTCGAAGATTCCATACGGCCAACCGCGTCAGATGACCGAATACGATACACCGGATGTCACCCAGGGTGAGTCTCACGCCGCCACGAAACAATTTATCAAAATCCTCACGGACAAGCAAAGCAAGGGCCTCTGCATTTTCTACCACCCAGCGGCGGGGGATCTTTCCCGTATGCCTGCATACGAAGATTGTATCTATAATGGATGAGCCTGTCCCATTGATGTGGATGGAGGCACCCATTTCCGCCGGGCAGGGCAATGATGCGGAACATATGAGCCCGGAATCCAGAATCGCGATAGCCACGGGATAATATGCGGCTATATCATTGTGGTGATAAGTGAAAACCAAGGGAGAGCCCCGTTTTAATGCCCTGGACATCTTTTTAAAAACAGAAGAGATACCTTCTGCGAAAACCGTGAGTCCTCTTTGCATATTCTGATTTCCGGTAAGTTCGTTCACATGCCTTGTCGAAGCTAACCTGAATGCGGTTTCTCTTTTCCCCACCAGTTTTCTCAGCCAAACAAAACAGAAGTCCATGAGCTCGGCATACTGGACATTTCCGAAGTAGGGCGGATCTGTAAACACGCCGTCCAGGCTGTTTTGCGGCAATTCATTCTCCGTGGCATCCGAACAAAAGAGATTAATCCTGCGATCCGTCGATTGGTGTGTGTCTCTCCTGTAATCGCCGATCCATTCCCCGGGAATCGAAATGGACCGTTTCCGCTTTCCTTCATGAATAAACTCGAAGGGCTTATAGCAATAGGCCTTTGCTTTGGCGTACTTTTCGATGATGTTCAGCCAGCCTCCGCTGCCGATCGCCCCTCCATTTTTCGCATTCTCTATTCCCAAAAAATTGGACTCGCATTGTATAAGACCCACTGGAAAACCGTGAACGGAAAAGATATCCAGGGATTTTAAGGCCATCTTATCATAACGGCAGAGCATATTTTGATATCTCAGGAGATCGGACAGGTTCGTGGCGAGCGCATATTGAACACGTTTATCCGGAATTTGGTCTATAAAGCTGCAGCTAAGTTCCAGGCAGAGTAACTGACGGGCATTGAATAATTCCCTGTATTTTTTATAGCCCCATCGGTGCAGTCTGCTCGATTCATCTCCCTGGGGAATATCGTCGTCCGGCAGGAATTCAGGTGCCGTCTTCTGCCACTGTGCTTCAGCTTTCTTGAGGGTGGATAAGTCATTGTTGTCAGGCTTTTTAAAAAAACGGCCTCTATGACCCGGTCGGCAATGAGAGCAATGATACTCGATGGCAAACAAACGATGAATTGGCGAACCGGCATCGGGTTGAGGGTACGAATTTACTTTTTCACAATGGGGGCATAGACACCGGTTGCGCCTGGCCGGTCCTGAAACTGTAATCGAAGCCCCACATTCCGTGCATTCTCCAGGATGTTCGCGATTGTCGGACTCTGAAAGCCCGCCACATTTCCGGCAAACAAATACATTTCTTGGATGCCTGCGATTCTGTGCTACAAGATATCCGGGGAAAAGGTCGATATCCTTCCCGCAATACGCACATTTCCTGGTTTTAACCCAGAGAAAATATTTAACATGGGCGTCCGGACTCCCGCATTTCAGGCATTTAGTGCGGTATAAGCCCCCAATCTCTTTTTCAAGTAGTTGCCTGATATCTTTGGCGGCGCGTCGATATGCATCAAGATCAACATACTCGATTTCCCGTTTGACGATCCAGTAGGACATGGGATTAATATCATACCCTATAACGTCGCACCCGATCCGGTTCGCTTCTATAACGGGGATACCCCCTCCCATGAAGGGGTCCGCAACTTTGATGTGACGAAATGAGTTCGTCTGGTAAAAAACCTCCCGGAGGGGACGGGAAGCATACTCAGAAAGCAGGAGACCCCGAAAAAGGGTTCCCGGTCTGCGCGCAAACCACTTGTGCACGGCGATAATGGGCCGGTAGTTCTGCTGGATCTGTTTTTCTCTTATCGCCAGATCCGCAATGAACGGGATGTCGAAGTCTTTTTCAATCATATCTGATTGGGATAAATATTTTTCATGGATTGAGTATAAAATGGAAATATTTAGGTGTCAAGAAATCAAAAATACACAATATATTGTGTTATGCCTTTCCGCCTCTTCAAACGATAGGAAAGAACTCATTGGGAGATCCTCTTTCCCGAACGTTTCCACTTCGCGCTGCGAGAAAGGCGGAAGATGGAACGATCACGAATCCTTAATAAACTCCGATTTCGTCAGAAGAAAAACAGGGGGATTTATTGTTGGCTATTTAGACTGAAGGCTATTAGGCTAAACGGCCCTTCAGCCTAACAGCCTACAGCCTATGTTTTGCTATTATGATGTACCTGCTCGTCACCCCGAGTATACGCTTCTTCTGCATGGCCGTCACCACGCCGCCATTAAAACGCTCCGATGACATGGGGGCCTGGATGATATGGGTTTCATACCATCCGGATTTTTTAAGTATATCCAGGCAATCACTGATAAGAATGGCGTGATCCCGTGCCTCGGAAACGGCGGCCGTGCCCTGAAAATCCCTCCAGTCGGCGTTTATGAGGGCCAATTTCGTACCCTTTTTGCTGTTCTCACGGGCCAGCGCGAAAAAATCCTCAAGAAACTTCAGATACTCCTCCCTGGTCAGGCCGGATATGCTCCCCGCATCATAATCTCCGGACTTTTTACTGAAATAGGGCGGATCAAAAATGATCAGATCCGGCAATATGTTTCCTCTAACGGGCCATTGAAGATTGTCAATATCCCAGTACCAGGGCTCGATCTCGGGACGGGTAGCCAGCCGGTCCACCATGTCAAAGCTCCAGCATCTCCGGTTCAGGGCCAGGCAGGTATCCGGGACCACCCCTCCGCCGGCCATGGGATCGAAGACCAGGTCATTCTGATCCGAAAAATAGAACAGGATGTGCGCGATCATCTGTGCCGGTATCCTGCCCGGCCAGTCATCGCCGAAGCGCCTGTCACAGTCGTTCCAGCTCCAGAAGTCCCACGTCCTGATTCCCCATCCAAGCTCCCTGAAGCGTTCCAGGTCATCCTTTCCTTCGAGGGCGATGGACCAGACCAGGGGCTCGGGACAGTCGAGATCCCTTGCCGTTTGTTCAACGGTCCTACCCTTTTTTAGTGCGTTTTGAACAGACCTGACAAGGTCCGGATTTCCGGAATATTTCTTTACCGTCCTCCAGTTCATTTCAAACCTGGCAACCATCCTCTCAATCGGGATGCCCAGCCTGTTCATCATGAAGACCCTGGTCTTCGATGTGGATGAGGGGCTGACCCGGTTCCTGCCGATTTCAGCCAGCTTCTCCTTTTTAACCGCTTTTTCCGCAATGTCCTGAATATCCCTGGCACTGAGATCCTTCAGGTCCATCCGGAAGGAATCCTTTTCTTTCGACACGGTTACTGGGTTTGAGCCGGTCCGGATATTTGCCGTAACCATATGAAATTCTTGAGGGGATGCCTGCTTGAGCGTCTCAAGGGCACGGGTCTGGGAACGGTTCAGTTGGTTCCGGATGGACACCTCCTTCACATCCTGTGAAACCTGTACTAACAAAGGGAGATCATTTTCGTAAAAAGACCGCCATTTCAATGGCTTGGGGAGGTTATTAAAGATTTTTATAACTCGTCCCATAAATTTATGGGACGTGATTTCTGTTTCACCATTGACCTTATATCCCCGCTCTTTACTCCGCCTCATATTATCCAGTTTGCCTAATAAGGCCTTTACCCGATCGAGCGGCTCCCTGCCCATGGAGGCATATTCCTTATCATGGATTAGCCCGGTATCTAAAAGCACCACGGTAGACTCAATAGTTTCAATAGCGGAAAGATCTTCCCTTTGAAGGTTTTCAGTAACCGCGATGCGCAGGGCTTTGAGATCGTTTGCCGTGATCACTTTCGCTTCTATGGACTTAAGATCCGTATATTTCCGGACTGCCCGCCATCGCCTTTCCCCGGCAATGAGCTGGTATCTGCCGTTCAACGGTCTTATTACAATGGGCTCAATGAGACCGTCCCGCCGAATGCTCAGGGCAAGCTCCCTGAGCGTGTCTTCGTCCATATATTTCCGCTGTTGAAATGGGGAAGGATCGATCTTTTCCACATCTATTAAATAAATCCTATTCTCCGGCATTGTCCCTCCTCACTCTTTTCTTTGACTGATTGCAAAAAGCTCCATATGGAAATGGGCAATTTCCGAATGGACATTCATTACAATATGCATGCCGGATGAATTTTATGTTCAAAAGATAAAGATCCTTTATCAAATATGCCGAAATAGAAAGGAAAATGGACATTACGGGACATAATCGGGCAAGGAAAGGAATTGAAAGACCTATTACGAGGAAAGGAAATTGCACAAATCCATGTGCACACATACACAAAATATTGTGCAATTAGAGTACAGCAGGGTCAAACTAGGGTAAGGATCGCCGCCTTAACACTGTTCGCTTCCCCCAGTATATAACCCACTGGATTCTTTTTGTTCCTTGTACCGTAATAGTGGGCTTAAACGGCGGTGATCTGTTTGAACCACTGGTCGATATTGTAGGAGTAGGCGTGCCAGGAGCCGTCGATCAACCGCGCCGGCATCCCCATCTTGATGAACTTCTCAAAGGCCGGCCTGGACATGTCGTAGTAGTCCATGACGTCCAGCTTCCTCTGACCTCTGTTTTCTAACCTCTGTTCTCTGCCTTCTACTCTCTGCTTGCCCTGTGAAACGCGAAGCCTATTTCACTGGGGTCATCTGCCCCCTCTTCTCCGCTTTCTGTTTTCCGGCTTTCCGCAACTTCTCGCCCATTACATCAGCTCATAAATTTTGGCCGGCCAACTCTTGGCCTTTCCCCCTGCTGTGCCGCCATTCAACAGTGCCGGCGCCATTATCTTATTTACGTCTTATTTTCTTTGGCCCAGGTCTTCACCTGGAGCCTGGCAAAGGATTTCTTGGCCAAAATAATATTTCATGAAAGCGCTGTTATATAAGAGATAGCAGAAAGGCAAAATCTAGTAGAATGCTACTATCCATATCGTAATTTCAGTCAAGTATATTGGATGTTATTATGATGACAATGAGCATATAGCTATATTTAAGAAGAATAAAAAAATCAATAGCCTAAGTTAAAATATTGCGTTGATGAGGTTATTAATGTAATTTTTATATATTTAACAATCTGTCCAAAGGTACCGCATCACCAAATAATTCAATTTCCCATTTTATCAGATCGTTAACATTATTTGTACGCATCCTGATATATCCGAATGAAGGATTTACAGTTCTTATATTTATGACAGTTTCACGTATTGTTTTATCAACAATCTTTTCTCTTCCCTTTTTTCGTTTTATTTTTGAAATAGCTGTTGAATAAGCTTTTGAAGTATATTTACATATACGTTTGATATCTGATTTTGTTGGCAACTTTGTTCTTCCAAGATCGAATGGAGTTAAAACTGCAACCGGCTCTGATTCTAACATCTCACTCCATACCCTTGGATTGTCGCCGTTTTTCGAACCATGGTGAGGGATTTTGAATATAGATGCTTTTCCTTCAGGTCTTGTATTCGAATTAACAATTACTAACCAACCACTGTTAGGGTCATTAGATTCTTCTAAATCCGATCCTAATAAAATATTAATATTTTGGATTTTAATCCACAACACAACTGCGAAATAATTTGGGCGGTTTGCTAATATACGTCTTTTTATATAGCCATCCTGAGGTAAAAGCTTTCCTATTTCCTTCAAAGCAAGAAATGTTGATATATCCGACGGCGATAAGGAATATACTTCGCAAGGCATGTTTGCCCCAGCTACCGGTGCACTCCGCCTCCAAATCAATTTATCAGCACTCGCTAATTTAATGGGAACAAATTTCTTACTATTTAACCCGTATCTTTCTTTTATTATTTCAAGAATATTATAAAACTCCTGCACCCCTGAAGTCTCAATCATAGGCCGCGTTCCATATGCATAAGCGAGGGTTAGGAATTCTTTGGAAGATAGCGCTGATGACCATATAACCGTAGCAGATTCGCATTCTTGAAATACTTTACTTATGCCTCGTATATGATCATCGTGCCAATGGGTGATAAAAATTAATCTTATAGCTTCGGCAGGATTAATTCCAATGCTCCTAAGGTATGTAAAAGCAGCGGGTTCTCTGGTAATAGGGTTTATACAGGAATCGACAAGCAACCATTCATTACCCCCTAAATGGAGTAGAGAACTTTCCCCATATCCTGGGCCAAATATCGATACTTCTATCTCATTAGGGTCAGGCGGTTTATTTGAGTATGTTTTGGTTGAGGAGGTTTTGCAGTCTATCAGCATTTTGCTCCGCAATATGTATTTCGTCAGTTCTCCATTCGGGAATTCTCCTAAAACGAATCATTGAAGCTCTTATTCGTTGGCCACGTTCTTCAAGGTATCCAATATTCCAATAGAAAATTGCACCCGGTTTAATAAAAGGGCGGTCTTCTTTATGAACTTCTTGAATGGAAAATTCAGCCTCTTCATCTTCCTCCCCATTTGTTAAATCTATAAGCCTAGCGATGAATGAATCACCTAAGTCCTGTACAACATAACATTCCCATTTCTGAAATGATTGGAATTTGGTTTTAATTGGATTTGTTGGTTTAAAATGTACTATATTATCTCCTAGCTGCTTTTCCTCTTCCCTCTTGGTTAGGTATGTTCCTTCATAATCAAATTTGTCGGGATCTGAAATTAAAGGTTGAGGTAAATCATCAGGGGGAATTGAAAAAATTCGCTGAGAGGGAGATATATCTGTAGATCCCTGTTCTTGCAATTGGTCATAGTTTACCGCTGCAGAACCAGCAAAAGCAAATAATTGAAATGGATTTAAGTCGTTTAAATTCTTCACTTTACTCTCTCCACGATTGAAGTAACAATTTCATTTGATCTTTTATATGAAGATTTCCACGAACTGTCTAACATTTCTATGATTTCTTTGCAACCTAATGAAGATTCAGGGTCTTTTATTTCATAATGATCATTTATACTAATAAAGAGACCATATTCTATGCGTCTTGAGGGCTCAATACGAACCATTATGTATCCTTTATATTCATCAGGCCGTTGTCCTTGCATAGAAAGACTTCGCATGCCGGGTTTTTCCAAAATATCTTTCCAGATTTGTTTTGGAGCCATCAAGTGCCCAACAGCATGCCAGTCTTCTTCAGATGCCATTTTATAATGGAAATCAAAATTAATACCCATTTTTGTTATTGGAGAATGTGGAAGTATTTTAAAAGTACCTGAAACTAAATCCCACAGAATTTCGTAATACGGGATCTGTGTAGTTCCTATAAAAAACCGATCTTGGGAAACTTCTAATTGGAACCAATCTAAAGAAAACCGAACAATAGCGGGATGAATAATTTCAACTTCTGCATTATTGGCCTCTTCTTCACGAAGGAGTCCTTGTGCGGCGAACCATGCAGGTTGAAATATTTTTGGATTGAAATCTCCTCTAAGAATAATGTTACTACCTTCGACTTCAGGTCGTATCTTTGTCATCTATTCCTCATCATATCTTTCTATAAGGTTACAAATTTAGATTTCATTTTAAACAAATCATAAATACTCATAATGCAGCCTCGATATCCAGGATATTTATTCTAACTCATAGAATAACAATCCTTTCTTGAACTCGCAGACAAAGATTATAAAAGGAGTAAGATGCTACGGACTATTTTTCGGATTTTGAATATAGCTCAATTTTGCCTGTTTTGTTAAAAAAAGAACCATCAGGGGAAAATAATTCATTAATCTAAAATAAAAAATAGTCTATTCTGGAATTTTTGCAAAACTAATGCCAACGCCACAATTTGTTAAAAACAAACCTTGCAGAAAGGGCACCAATTATGAAAGCATGAAAATATATGCTATTCGAAGAATATAAATAAATACTATAAATCTCAGTATAGGTAAATTATATTTTGTTTTGATTATATTTTTTAACATGATTTTTGCGAGAATTAAAATTTTAACTGAATAACCTATTGTTTTGATTGTGTTTCTCAGGGGCGACCGTAAATAATTAAATTCAAATCGGGAGTATTGTTATTAAAGTGCATGTCTTTTTCAAGTCTTCGGCACTGTAAGGCATCGTCCTTTCTCAGAGATCTTGTCCCGCCGTAAACCTGTATGCGAAAGGGGAAACAAACCCGCTTTCATGGGGCATCCTTCGCATATAGCTTTTTCTCATACTCATAAACCTCATCCTAAGTCATCTCTTTCCCACAACCGTAACATGTCATAGGTGTAATGTCTTAGTATTTTCGGTTGTTTCTCTTCAGCTGCAACGGCTACGGTTAAGAGGTCGGCAAAGAAGCGGAGCGGATTTGCCGATCCTCTTCAAACGCTTGGTTAGGCGCGGATCGCCGGTTTTTTAATGTGGGTGTAAAACTGCTTCTCCGCCCTAGTATACACTTTCTCGGCTCGGAGAGGATCCTTCGCCAGTGCTCCTCTGAATCGATCTATCGCAGTTTTAAGTGCAGCGATCATATGCTCGACCTTTACTGGCACAGCCTTGTGGGCTTGTACTTCGGGCATCCGGCGCAGTACAGAGAGTTGCGCAGTCCCATAGCAGTAGTAAACGCGGCGAACCGTACCGGCGCGAGTTGCGTCAGAATCGACTGAATAGGTGTGAACCAACCCGTTGCGCCAAGCCCAGATGTCCTCGGGCGTGGCTTTTAAAGATACCCGAGGCTTCATGAACTCCTCTATCCACACGACGAACTGCTTGCCGATGCCTTTTGTACGTGCCGGTTTCGATGAAACCGACGGCTTAGGATCAGGTGGGCGATCCAAGGCGGCCATAACGTCCAAAGTGGCGTAAAGTAACATTAGCGCTGGGAGAACATGTCGTTTCTTGAAGCACAGATCGATGGCGATGAGTAAATCTTCTACACCAGCATCAAAAGCCTGCGTCTTAGTAGTCCCCATGAATTTTTCTCCCCATTTTAAAGACCCAGAGAGTCACATCGTAATTTTTCAGTTTTTCAGTTTTTCATGGACGACCATAAATAATTAAATAATTCAGATCGGGAGTATTGTTATTAAAGATCATGACCCTTTCAATGCGTCGTCACTCAGCTCTTTCACACAACCGCCACATATCATCCCTGCACCATTTTAGTAAGCCCCTTCGATTCTCCTTTATTGCGTAATGACCAGTTTGCGAGGTCCAAATGAAGCGCAGTGGAATGAGTATCCTCCTTAAAGCTGATATTCGGCAATTTTTCGATTGACGAAATGTCTCTACAATCACCTTTTGAAACTAACATTTGATTCCTATATGCGTTTTTTCAGATTGAGCCATCTTATACCCTCATCGAAATCCTTAAATATCCTCACCATAAATCCCTGATTTCGAGCCACAGTTTCTAAGAACCGATAATCTTCCTCTCCCTTTGAATAAATTACTGCTATTCTATTCGATCGCTGGATCCCTAATGATGCCCCGATCTCCGGTCGTTTATAAATGTCAACAAAAGGCAATTTTGACGTTGCATCCCGGTGATCCATTAGGATTTGACTGCAATTATGCCGCGAGATCTCCTCTGCAAGTTTCGTGGTTGCCATGCTAAGCACCTGCGCATCAAACTCACCTTTAATTTGCACTTTTATAATTCCGTAATCGGGCATAAATTCCACAGTATAATTGTCCATAATCGAGGCGCCTTGCTTTTGCTTTGAAGAAATGTTTTCAATCAAAAAGCCAAAATTATCCGGGACGGCCAAATTCAATACTTCGATAGGGTATATTACACTTCTGCATTACATTGGTCAGTCGATATAAAAATTTCAAGGTCCCTGTTACAGATTAATAGGTGCTCGCTAAATTTTCAAATTTAATTCAATGGTAGGATACACCCTCAAATCAAAAAAGTCTATTATTTTAATGGTTTCCGCTATTTTACAAAGGTTTCTTCTTGTGTTCCTGCTCTCCGGAATCCGGCTACATTTCGTCGGCGGGTTCATTTATCTCCTTCCATCCTGTTGGGCCGATTATTATGATCATTTCTCCTGGTCTGCTGTCCCCGAATTTCCCGGTCCGGAAGTCGACAAGGCCGGTTAAGGCTGGCCATCAGCCAGGAGTGGCGGTCCAGTGGCCGTATTGCGTGGTGAGCGCAACTGTATGTGAAGAGTTCCCAGGAAGGACCCGTATATTTTAGGATGGTCATAAACCTTTAAAAGGTATATTTTGAAGCAGGGGAAGGCGGGACGTCAGGCAGTTCGAGGCCTATTTTTGAGGTGTCATCATAATCAATTTAATGAAATTCGGCATTAATGAAGCTTGACTTATAACGTCATGCTTTATATCGTTTTAGTCATGATCGATAGTTTCAAATCCTATGAAACGGAAAGGATTTTTGGTAGGCAGTTTTTTCGAAAACTCCTACAGAATATCCAGAAGATCACCTTTAGAAAGTTGAGGATGCTTCATCGTTCATCAATATTAAACGATCTAAGGGTTCTTCCCCTGCCAATAAACTTGATGCATTAACAGGGGAACGAAAAGGAAAATGCAGCATCCGGATAAACGATCAATGGAGGATTTATTTCATTTATTCACCTTCCTTCTGGCTTGGACTTCAAATGGACTATGATCTGGATGTTACGGAAGACACAATCTCAGAACGGATAAAGAAAGAACTGAACCAAATTGCGGCTGCACAGCAATAATGAAGTGTGAAGGGGACGGACCAAGGGTGACATAGAGCCTTGAAACACTGGCTTCTGTTATATCAATGTATTAGGGGAAGGAGGAAACATGGACCTCAAGACCTTGAAAGACATCCCTCCGTGGGATTGGCCGGAAGGCGCGGACATATTTTTATTGGGGGTTCTTCACGATGAAAAAGCAGACGAATCCGACCGCCTCCTCGCAGTAGAGCTGGCAGGCGATTTCACCGTTATCAACGACGAGCTCGCCGAGACATTGCTGTCAATTCTTCGAAGCCCCCATGAGTCTGTGGAAATACGCCGCAATGCGGCCATCGCACTCGGACCCGCCCTTGAGCAAGTATATATCGAAGGCTTCGAGGACCCCGACTATGTACTGATTTCCGAAGAGACATATCATAAAATCCAGGAGTCGCTCCATGAGCTATACATGGATACCAGGATTCCAAAAGAGGTGAGGCGGCGAACCCTGGAGGCATCGGTACGCTTCCCCCAGGAATGGCACCCGGATGCGATCCATGACGCGTATCTCAGCAACGATGAGGACTGGAAGCTGACCGCGGTCTTCTGCATGCGGTTTGTGCGCGGATTCGATACGCAGATACTCGAATCCCTGGAAAGCGGGAACCAGGACCTATACTACGAGGCGGTCTGCGCTGCAGGGTACTGGGCAATTGACGGTGCATGGCCGCATATAGCAGGTCTCATTACATCGGAAGCAACGGACAAATTTCTGCTGCTCGCAGCCATTGAGGCAGCGGCAAACATTCGACCGAGAGAGGCGGCGGAGATCCTTATTGACTTGATTGAGTCTGAGGATGAAGACATCGCCGATGCGGCCCAGGAAGCCATGGCCATGGCCGAAGGAATTTTGGACGAAGACTGGGACGAAGACTGGGACGAAGACGATGATGAAGTCCTACACTGAGGCCTCGCGCAAAAAGAACCTCACCTTTTTGCATCCCGTCTTCAGGCCATCTTTGTCCGATCCTCAATCTGGTAGTCCCAACGGGAATCGAATAAGCCGGAGGCTTATAAACCCTTATCTGTCCGCTTAAACGGACGCTGAGGTATGGCGTGAGAGTCTGATGCCCGGAAATCCCACGAAAGCTACTTCGTTTTTTGACTTGACATCTGCGAATAAACAGGTCATCATGACCACAATAATATGTCTGGAGATGTATGATGAGCGAACAAACAATCAACATCGTGGAGGCCAAAAAGCACTTTTCAGAATTACTTGGTAAAGTCGCATATGGAAAAGAACAGATTGTTATCACAAAAAGAGGGAAGCCCATGGCCCGTTTGATACCTGCAGAGTATTCTGAAAGGCACCTGGGAGATGTGAAAGGTTGGTTAGATGAGGATGATCCCTTTTTCAATATCATCAACCATATCGTTCAAGACAGGAAAAATCATACTCCAAGGGCTGTCAAAGGGGCTTCCTGAACAGAATGTATCTACTGGATACAAATATTCTCAGTGAATTGATAAAAAAACGACCAAATCCCTATTTCTCAAAAAAAATACTGTCCAAACCCTCCCAATCCCTTTTTACATCCAGCATCTGTGTTTTTGAACTTCGTTTCGGGAGCGCCCTTAGAAATGACTTCCATACTTTCTGGACAAAAATAACGAATGAGATCATTGCAAGAATCACCGTTTTGCCTTTCCGAGAAGGTGAGGCCCTTATGGCCGGAGATATACTGGCCCGGTTACAAAAAACCGGAGAAAAAATCGGGCTCGAAGATGTATTCATCGCGGCTACAGCCATGACCCATAGCCATACCCTTGTCACGGCCAATATAAGACACTACTCACGAATAAAAGATCTCAAGGTTGAAAACTGGATACTGGCCTGAGATACGTATGAAGGATCGCGGGAGAAAGCGGGGCATGGTATTTCGAGGACAAAGTCCCTCCCTCGTTTTGATCATAATCATTCTCTTCTTGGCCGCTTTAAGCCTCTTTTTGAGATCGGAAAGACGAAATAGCCCTCGAAAATTGCTTTTTTTGGAACGTTTATAATGAATAATATGGAGAGTAGATCATCTGATTCAGAGTACGCCACGGAGCCTTGGATCCAGGGCGTCTCTTACTCCA
>CAYTUL010000051.1:0-13256 GCA_964441135.1 uncultured Desulfobacteraceae bacterium
ACCGCTGACGGCTGAAAGCTCCATCCAGAAACAGATTGTTTCTGGATGGACACTATTTAACCTTCCGAACCACATCGCGTTTTAAGTTTCAACAGGGTATTTTCCACCATCAAACCGATATTTGGATTTCTCATTAGATCCCTCTGTGACTGATCAATAAGCAAAAAACTTTCAATCAGGTCATTCATATTATATCGCTTTGACATTTTTTTCAATTTTCGCGAAAAATCATTATTAATAAGCAGGTCCATCGGCCCATTTACTTTCATGAGCATCAGATCCCGGTACCAGGTTTTCCATATGCCCATCACATCAAATAGCTCCAAATCAACCTGTAAGTGCCCCTTGGATCTCTTTTTCCTTTTATCGATATATTCCATGGCCATTTCAAGGACTTGTTCTTTTGAAATGGCGGGCAATCGAATGATTTTCATGATATGATCCTGCCTCTCTTCGAGGAAACCGTTTTCGCTGATCTCTATCGCCCTCCCAAGACTGCCTTCCGATATCCTCGCGATTAAAGAAGCCTTCTCCTCATTCATACCCATTTCATTCCTAAGCCATGTGTCGATAAGCCTGTAGGGGAGCGGCCGAAAGGGGATCTTCTGGCACCGTGATACGATAGTTGAGGGCAGATCCAGAGGTTCTATCGTTTTCAGAATTAAGATGTTTCCGGGAGGCGGTTCCTCTAAGGTCTTTAGAAAAGAGTTTGCGGCCTCTTCGGTCATCATCTCGGCCTGTTGAATGATGCTCACCCTGTATTTACCGGCTACTGGCTTGTAACTCAGGCTTCGGTTCAGTTCCCGGACCTGTTCGATCTTGATGTTTTGACCATCCGGTTCGATATAATTCAGGTCCGGAAAATTTCCGCTTCGCATCTGCCGGCAGGATCTGCAATGACCGCAACCCTCACTGTCCACAGGGTCGAGACAGTTCATGGCCTGGGCCAGGGCGAGTGCCGCCGTTGTTTTTCCGACACCGGGAATACCCGTGAAGAGATAGGCATGGGGGATCTTTTCACCGGCGATTACCCTTTTAAGAAACTTTATCGCCCACTCCTGTCCGATGATATGGGAGAAGGGTTTGATTTTTTTTTCAAGGTTCATCTGTCAATAACCTATTTCTCCGGGCTTTCGAAAAACGGTGTCAGTACCCGCAAGATCTCTGACTCCACATCATCCTCTGATCGGGAGGCGTCGATAATCACGAACCTTTTTCCCTCGCTTCCTGCAATTTCAAGGTACCCTTTCCTTACATCCCTGTGAAAATCCATCTTTTCTCTTTCAAATCTGTCCTGCCCTTCCTGGGAGAGATCCCGGTTGCGTTTTCGTGCCCTGTGAAGGCCCACCTCTACCGGACAATCAAAGAGAAATGTGATATCCGGCCTGAGACCCTGGGCGGCTTTTTTATTCAGGATCCGGATCAATCCCATATCTTGTCCGCGAGCGAAACCCTGGTAGGCTACTGTTGCATCAAAGAAACGGTCACAAATCACCCATTTCCCCGTCTCCAGCGCGGGTTTAATCACTTCTTCTACATGTTGTGCCCTGTCCGCGGCGTATAGGATGAGCTCGGTAAGCGGAAAAATCCTGTTATTGTTTGAGTCAAGGAGTATCTGGCGTATCTTTTCACCAAGCTTTGTTCCTCCGGGTTCAAGGGTCACGATATAGGGGATCTTCTGGTCGGATAATCTACCGGAAAGGCGTTTTACCTGCGTGCTCTTTCCACAACCCTCAATACCTTCAAATGTAATAAACAATGCATTCACCCCGGACTCTTTCATGACTATTTCCATCGCCTCCATTGAAACCCTGGCCGCTTGGCTGGAGTATATAAAAAAAGATATCGATAATCAAGGAAGGTCCGTACGGTGATCCGGAATCGGTGTTCCCGCAAAGGCAGGTTTTCTGCAAGATCAAATTATATAGATTTAAGATATTGCCCGTAGCCTTAGATTGGCAACGGCCTGGTTTTTTCAAAAAATACGAATGATCTGTCAGATCTATGAAGATGGGACGTCAAAATTGTATAAACCCCGTATCAATCGATCTCACTCCCATTCCCTGACCGAGGGGAACAGGGCCCTATCCGTGTGCGGAATGAACTTAGCCGCGCTGAAATTGTTCATGAAATCCTGATTCACGTTAAGCTCTATATAGGTGATTCGATCTCTTATTCCGTATATCTCCTCCCTTGCAGAGGCGGATAAAAGCGACGTGCTGGCCCCCTTTAAAGAGGTATTTCCCAGGGGTTCGTACTTATCGAGGGGGATGTCCGGGAGCATTCCAATGGTTATGGCGGATCTCGGTTCAATATAGGATCCAAAAGTTCCGGCTATATAGAAATGGCTGATATCTTCCATAGTCAGGTTGACCATCCTGGTGAGGGTTGTCAGAATAGTGTACATGGCCGCCTTGGAGCGTAAGAGGGAATCGATATCCGTCTGACTGAGGGTGAGATCTTTTCCATCAGCAGAATTTTGAGAACGGACTATAACGAGGTGTCTGACGCCTTCCACCTCCATAAGATGCTCCCCGCAGAATTCAGCGTCAAACTTGCCGCGCTGGTCGATCATTCGTGAGAGAAAGAGCTGTGCTATCAAATCGATCAGGCCCGATCCGCATATGCCTACAGGAGGCAAATCATAGATCGTCCTGATTTTGAACTCCCTTGACACAGGATCGATAACCACTTTATCGATCACTCCCGGTCCGGCCATCATCCCCATTTTTGCCACCCCGCCCTCAAGTGCCGGGCCTGCAGCCCCGGCGCAGGCCATGAGCCATTCCCTGTTCCCAAGCACGACCTCGGCATTGGTCCCTACGTCCACAAGGAGGCATACAGAGTCCTGGCGACTCATGCCGGATGATAGAATCCCTCCAATAATATCACCCCCGAGATAGCTACCAGCGCTGGGTAAGATCAGCACTGGGGATTCAGGATTAATATCCAGGCCGAGGTCCGAGGCCTTTAGGATATCCGGGCTGTTTACAGCCGGAATATAAGGTTCACGACATATCCAGAAAGGATCCAGGCCGAGAAAGAGATGAGTCATAGTCGTGTTTCCGGCAGCCGACATCCCTATTAGGGAATTCAGGTTTCGCCTGTGTTTTACACAGAGGTTCTTTATCTCCCTGTTTATTCTTTGAATCAAAAGGTCCTGGAGTTTTTCCAACCCTCCCCTTTCAGACGCAGAATGAATCCGGGTTAGGATATCCGGCCCAAGGGCGGTCTGAGGATTAAGAAAGGAGATCTCATCCAGGGTCTCTCCGGTGACAAGGTTCGAAAGCCTGAGGACGATCGTCGATGTACCAAGATCCACGGAAACTCCGCAAATAATAGGGTTCTTTTCAGGATGAAAAAGATCGATCAAGTGCCATGCACTCCTTGACTTGTAAACCACGGCGGTTAATTTATAACCGAATTCTCTCAGGGTTGATGGGATTTTCTTGACTAGTGAGTAATTTACCATGACCTCATCAGCGTAAATCTCCTTCTTTATGCCCTTGATCAAACGGTCCACGTCCCCGGTATTATCCTTGATGCTCGGTGGAGTAAGGGTTACCTTTAGGTTCCTTATCCAGCTGTCGCTGTCATCTATTATCATTACATCCACACTTTCCTGAGAGGCCATAAAACATATTACATTCGTGACAATCCAGAAACAGCCAAATTTCCGGATGAGCACTAATTAGTGCCCATCCAAAAACTAAGGTTTTTAGACTCGCGCCATCAGTATTCAGCTATCAGCAAAAGACATCAAAAACAAAGACTTGGATGACCGCTGAAAGCTCCATCCAGAAACGGGTTGTTTCTGGATGGGCACTAATTAACAGATTTCGAAAAAAAGATAAATTAAGAAACCTTCCCTGAAATGTCCTATCCATTGACACTTACTCTTCTATCCAATATAATCTTGTCCTTAATGATCTCAAGCACTTAAGAATCTGTTTGGATGAATAACGGCTCTGGATGCAAAATGTTGCCAGTCATAATCATCTCAAAATCCCTGATATATGATCAATCCCTTCTAAAGACTCCCCTCTTTCCGTATTTTCTTTTTCTTCTATTGATCTCCGTCCCATTTTCTATTCCGATTTCACCGGGCACGGCTTATGCTGAAAAGGCGGTCTTTTCAATCCATCTTGAGACCCTGAAAGATATTCAGAGTGCAGAGGACAAGGTAGAATATCTAAAGAAAATGGGACACAATGCCTTTTACTTACGCGAGACAGTCGGTGAGAAAGAGGAGGTTTTTAAGGTATATATCGAGAGATACGAATCAAAGGATGAAGCCGAAAAAGAGGCTGGAGTATTAAAGGAGTTAGGGCTTATAACAAATTACAATATTGAAAATATCGAGGCAATAAAAGGAAAAACCAAAGTCGATTTAAGACCAAAGGAATCCGTCCAACTGGGTGAAAAGGGATATTATCTGCAGGTCGGTTCGATGAAAGAAAAAGTCAACGCCGAAGAAATGGTCAGGAAGCTGAAAGGGTCGGGGTATCCTGCCTTATACCGGCAAGAAGCCCTTCGGGGAAAGGGGTCGTGGTACAGGATCTATATTAACGGATATGATTCCAAAGGAGCGGCCGAAAAGGCCGCCAAGGAACTTCTGAAGTCCGGTATGATCTCGGATTATTCCCTCAAGCAGAAAGGGGGAAAAACCCTATCTTCTCCTCAGAAAAGGAAACAGCATAAGAGATTTTTTTTCCTCCATGTAAGCTCTTTTAAAGAAAAGAACAATGCGGAACAGGAGGTTCAAACTCTTAATGAACAGGGACTGAAATCCTTTTTCGTCGAGGAAAATATTTCAGGTGCAAACTGGTTCCGTGTTTATATCGGTGAATTTGATGATGAAAAGGCCGCGAGAAAGGCGGGATCTGAACTCTTGAAAAAAGGAATAATTAGCTATTTTAAGCCAATTGAGATCGATATAAGCAAATTAAAATAGTGATTTCTCATCTTTTTATGGGCATGTATGAAAAAAATGATATGGTAAATGATGCCATTTTATGTTAACTGTCCTGCAAAAATAGGAGTTACAGGAGGTCGATCATGGAAATCAGCAGGTATCTGGGTATTGGTATCGTCTTGATTATTCCCGCTTTTGTGGGTAGCGGGGCGGTCTGGCAGTTTTTTAACAGTTGGATTGCAGTTTTCATCTGGATAATTATCATGGCCTTCCTGTATGGCGGGATCCTATCGAAAGGGATTGGTCTAAAAAGTCCGTAAAACGGGGCTTTATTATTCAATGCCGGAGGAAGGCTTTTCAGGAGGAATTCATCAGTGTCAGATAAACCCGGAAGAATAGAGCACTTTGAAAAGCAATTTGGTATTATTGCGATTGAAAAGGGATTTATTACTGCTGAAAACCTGATTGATGCACTTCGGATTCAGGTTAAAGAGGACGTACAGTATAAGACCCATCGCCTGATAGGAGAAATCCTCATGGATGAGAACTACATAACCGCCGATCAGATTCAGGAGGTACTCAATTCCATTTTTGTCAGATAGACCACAATTCCTGGTGCAAAGTAAAAGCCCCCGAGCTAAGAGGGTTGAGGAGAACTCAGGGGCTAATTTCGAACCAATAACGGTTCACAATCAATATCGGCAGAATGGCTGAAGTACTTTAGAATATTTCTCTTTTAAATTTACTTTTTCTCCGCTCCCTTTATATGAGTCTTGTCACCGTAATAAACCTTAGTCTCACCTTTTCCAACAGAACACTATTTAAGAATATGGGATTCCAGGTGGAAATGGGTGATCGCGTTGGTCTTGTGGGACCAAATGGCTCGGGAAAAACAAGCCTGCTCAGGCTTCTGGCCAATGAAACTCCTCCTGATGAAGGCGAGATAAGGACAGCCATGGGCACCCGTATAGGTTATCTGCCCCAGGATATCAGCGAGAATCTGACCGGTCCCCTTCTTCAGTCGATCATTAATTCCATTCCCGGCAGGAACACGGTCGCTAAAGAAATCGATAGAATAAAAAAGGCCCTTAAAGATGACCTTGGAGACAAAGAGCATGAAAGGCTGGCGATGACCCTGGCGGAAGCCCAGAACGAGATGATTAATCTCGACACTGAGTTTCCTTTCCATAGGGCTGAAAAGATATTGGAAGGACTGGGTTTCAATTCAAGCGATTTTAACAGGCCGATATCTTCCCTTAGCGGAGGCTGGCGGATGCGGGCTTCTCTGGGAAGTCTCCTCTACCAGGATCCGGACCTGCTCCTGTTAGACGAACCCACCAATTATCTTGACATCCCATCCGTACGCTGGCTGGAGCAATTCCTTATGGAATTCAAGGGTGCTATTATCCTGGTGTGTCATGACAGGGATTTCCTTAACAGGCAGATACAACGGGTGATAAGCCTGGAACCGGAGGGGATGAGGAGTTACAGGGGCAATTACGACCAATATCTTAAAGCGCGTGAGGAAGAGATAAAGGGTCTGGAGGCCAGGGCGAAAAATCAGGAGCAAAAGATCAGGGAAGCAAAGAAATTTATTGAAAGGTTTCGCGCCAAGGCGACCAAGGCCCGGCAGGCCCAGAGCAAAATTAAATTGATTAAAAAGATGGAACTCATAAAGACCCGCACCAAAGTGAAGAATATCCGATTCTCCTTCCCCGCGGTTTCCAGGAGCGGGCGGGTAGTTATCACCATTCAGGGGGTCTCAAAAGGCTACGAAAAAAAGGATCTCTATCAGAACATCGACATGACTGTATTTAGAGGAGAAAGGGTAGCCGTTATCGGTCCCAACGGCTTTGGGAAGACCACGATGCTCAGGATGATAGCCGGGGAGATTGAGGCGGACCATGGGACCATTTCCCTGGGGCATAATGTAATCATGAGCTATTACGCTCAGCATCATTCGGAGATGCTTGACCCGAACAAAACCGTTTTAGAAGAGGTATACCAGGTCGTGCCTCATGAAAGCGTAAGTTTTGTCAGGGGCGTTTGCGGATCGTTCCTGTTTTCGGGCGACGATGTCGACAAGCCTATAAAGGTCCTTTCAGGAGGCGAAAAGGCGCGAGTCTCCCTGGCGAAAATACTCATTAAACCCGGAAACCTTCTGGTAATGGACGAGCCGACCAATCATCTTGACCTGATATCATCCGAGATACTCACGGATGCGCTGTCTGAATTCGACGGGACGCTCCTTTTCGTCTCCCATAACCAGTCATTTATCAACAGGCTCGCCACAAAAATATGGGACATAAGAGACGGCGACATATATGATTATCCCGGAAATCTCAACGATTATTATGCTCATTTGGAAGAACAGGATATTGCTCGCTTCAGCATACCTCCCGGAGAAATAAATGACAAAAGGAGGCCGGATGACACCGAGACAGGGAAATCCAAAGACAGCAAAAAGGCGAAAAGGCAGAAAAAGGCAGAAAAAAGGAACCTTATGAGCTCTACTCTGAAACCGGTCATCGAGAGCATAGGGCGGCTTGAGGATCGTATCGCTCACTTAGAGAGAAGAGAAAAAGAGATATCGGGTTTCCTGGCAGACCCGGATTTCTTCAGGGATAAGAATAAAAGCGTCCCTCTTCTGAATGAATACGCTCAGGTAAAGGAGCAATTAGAAGACTCCATTCGGCAATGGGAAGAGAATCATGAAAGGCTGGAGAGGCTAAAAAAGGGGCTGGCGTCCGGCGTCAATGTTGATCCTCGAGAATGATCTTTCCCTTGGGTTCCTCAACGAATTCGCCTATAATGTTGGCTTCCTTTAAGCCCATTCCTCGTAAGGACGAAACGAGGTTCTCGGCATCCTTCTTTTTCACGGCTATCAATAGCCCGCCCGATGTCTGGGGATCAAACAGTATATCCATGAAGGCCGGTTCGGTCCCCTCAAATCCCATGAGGAATCCTTTACGAAAATCCCGGTTTCGATGGGCGCCTCCAGGTACGATTCCCATTCCGGCAAGATTCGGAACCTCTTCTATCAAAGGAATCTCTTCCGGATAGATTTTGATACCCACCATGCTATCCTCAATCATCTCACACGCATGTCCCAACAGGCCAAAGCCCGTTATATCCGTGCAAGCGTTCACGACGAAGTCCCGGCATGCTTCGGCAGCAGACCTGTTCAGGGTTGACATGATCTCAGTAACTTCACGGATGATCTTTGCGTCCACGAGATTGCCCTTTATGGCGGTGTTGATAATCCCGGTGCCTATGGGTTTTGTAATGACAAGTTGATCCCCCGCTCCGGCTCCCCTGTTCGTAAGAACCCGGTCCGGGTGAACAACGCCGGTCACGGAGAGACCATATTTCAATTCATTGTCTTCCACACTGTGCCCACCGACCAGCAGGGCTCCCGCTTCCTTTATCTTATCTAATCCTCCCTTTAATATCTCATGAAGCACGGATATATCCATTGTCTGAACAGGAAAACATACGATATTCATGGCCGTGAGGGGCTCCCCTCCCATAGCGTAAATGTCGCTCATGGCGTTCGCCGCTGCGATCTGTCCGAAGGCGTAAGGATCATCGACGATGGGGGTAAAGAAATCCACGGTCTGAATGATCGCCAGATCATTACGCAGTCTATAGACCCCTGCGTCATCGGAAGTGTCAAGTCCCACTAACAGATCATCGTGCTTAGGAAGATCAAGTCCGCACAGGGCCCTCTCCAGGTCTCCCGGACCCAGCTTGGAGGCTCAACCGGATCCTTTTACCGTCTCCGTCAGTCGCCGTTTTTCCTTTTCAACCATTTGATCCCGTATGATAAAATTATTATTAATCATTCATGCCCAAAATAAACTGTGTTTTAAATAGAAACCGTCAGTATTTGAAATCCCTGTTACCTAAAATAGCCCATATACTGGAGTGTTGGAGGAATGGAGTATTGCATTTCCCCTTTTTCCCATTACTCCACTACTCCATCACTCCGGGTCGCCTCTTGGACTGATAAACATTGTGATGAGTGTTTACAGCCTACTTCAGAATATTCAATGATCGATCTTGGATAAGACCGGGATTCCATTATGTCAATTACCACATCCCTCCGGATAAGTCATTCATTTTCTGAGTTAAATCTGAATCCGCCCGTTTCCAATGAGAAAGACGTAAAAAAAAGAGATTATGGTATGGACATATATCTCTGATAGGGTAGAATTATACTTCATGGACACTCTGAGAACAACAAGCCTTTCCGACTACCTTCATGTCTTAAAAAATCACCCGGATTTCGGCCCGGCATACGTTTATCATCGATATATTCCGCCGAACGGCGCCGAATATGGGCCGGACATGCCCATACATCCCGAACTGGCAAAAATGCTGGAAAACGCAGGCATTCGTGTTCTTTATAACCATCAGACGGAAGCCATACAGCATATAAGGGGAGGTGAAGACGTAATCATTTCCACTCCAACCGCGAGCGGTAAAAGTCTGATCTACAATCTCACGGTCCTGGAAAGGATCTTAAATGATGACAGTGCAAAGGCCCTGTACCTGTTCCCCCTGAAGGCTTTAGAGCAGGATCAGTTAAAGAACCTGAAGGCTTTTATTAAGGGAATCAAAAAGAAAAAGATATCGGTCAGCATCTATGATGGGGATACCTCCCCCTACATGCGTAAAAAGATACGGACAGAGGTCCCGGATATCCTTTTCACAAACCCGGATATGCTGCATCAGGGCATCCTGGCCTATCACGACAATTGGAAGGGCCTGTTCGAAAATCTCTCCTTTATTATACTGGATGAGGTTCACACCTACAGAGGTATCTTTGGATCTCACATGAACCAGATCATAAAGCGGCTAAAAAGGATATGCCGCCTCTATGGAGCCAGTCCCCGATTTATCCTCTCGTCCGCTACAGTGAATAACCCCCAACAATTCGGTGAGAGCCTGATCCAGGAAAAGATCAGGGTAGTCGATTCGAGCGGTTCACCCAGGTCGGGACAGTATTTTCTCTTTCTAAATCCGGAAGCTAGCCCCAATTTTTCAGCGGCGCGTCTTTTTGCGAATGCCGTTCAATCCGGATTCAGGACCATAGCCTTCACCCAGTCCAGAAAAGTAACGGAATTGATCCATGTATGGACATCCCAACTCTCCCCCGCCCTTCGGGAAAAAATCAGCTCCTACCGGGCGGGATTCATGCCCGAGGAAAGGAGAGATATAGAAAGAAGGCTTGCGAAGGGCGATCTACTCGGAGTTGTATCCACCAGCGCCCTTGAGATGGGCATTGATATAGGATATCTCGATATCTGCCTTTTGGTGGGTTATCCGGGTACCATCATGAATACCTGGCAGAGGAGCGGCAGGGTCGGACGTTCCAGTAGAGAATCCATGATCATTCTCTTGGCCAAACCCGATGCCCTGGACCAGTATTTTATGAGACACCCGGATGACCTTTTCAACAGGTCATACGAGGCAGCCATTCTCGATCCGAATAATCCCTATGTGGTTGAGGCCCATTTACCCTGTGCGGCCGATGAAGTACCGGTGACCTTAACGGACGTCCTGTTCTGGCCGGATGATCTACAAAGTCATCTCGAGAAATTGGAAATAAAAGGGGATTTGACGAGCACTGTGGATGGGGATCCTGCCTGGTACACCACGAAACCAAGGCCCCATCGCATGGTCAATATCAGATCCGCTGGAGAGAGTTATACCATCTTTGAAAACAGGACGGGCCAGGCAATAGGTAGTATTGACGGTATCAGGGCCTTAAAGGAGTGTCACCCCGGCGCGGTTTACCTGCACAGGGCCAGGCAATATCTGGTCAATAGCCTGGACCTTGAGAAGAAGGATATTATCGTTAGAGAATCTGATCTGAAGTATTTCACGAGGGTTCGTACCGAAAAGGACACGGAAATCATTCATGTAAATAGAAGCAGGCCGGAAGGGCAGTTTATCGTCCGAGAAGGCGTGGTGAAGGTCACAGAAAGGATAACCGGGTATGAGAAAAGGACCCTGCCCGGCCAGGAATTGATTGGAGTCTTTCCCCTTGAACTGCCCCAACATACATTCGAGACCATCGGATTCTGGGTGGAGATCGAATCCGTCATAAACAGGCTCGCGGAAGAGATGAATCTCCACCTCATGGGAGGTCTACATGCGATCGAACACGGAGCCATAGGCATCTTCCCTCTTTTCGCATTATGTGACAGAAATGACATAGGCGGAATTTGTTATACCTTTCATCCCCAGGTGGAAAAGAGCGCCATATTCATTTATGACGGATACCCTGGTGGAGTCGGCCTTGCCCAGAGGGGTTTTGAAGTCGTCTATGATCTTTTTGAGAAGACCCTGGACCATATCAGGACCTGTGAATGCGATGAGGGATGCCCCTCCTGTATCCATTCTCCCAAATGCGGCTCCGGCAACAAGCCTCTCGATAAGGCCTCAGCAGTCACTATCCTGGAATTTCTTCTCGGCCACATTCCCTTGAGCCGATTCCATGATCCGGGCATGGAGGATGAACCAATGCCGGTACAAATTCCAAATGAGGATTATTTTGATACTTCAAAGGAGCCCAGAATAATCTACCTTGACCTTGAGACCCAGAAATTAGCCCAGGAGGTTGGAGGCTGGCAGAACACGCATCTCATGAGGGTCTCCGTGGCCGTTATCTATGACAGCCTTGAAGAAAGATTTTTGGCATTTACCGAGGACCGGATAGATGACCTCCTGACCTGTCTGGAAAGGGCCGATCTTGTCGTGGGCTTTAATATTAAAAGATTCGATTACGGGGTCCTGAGTGCTTACACGAGCAGCCACCTCGGCGATCTGCCCACCTTTGACATCCTGGAGGACATCTATCAAAGACTTGGATTCAGGCTTGGACTGGACCACTTGGCAAAGGAGACCATTGATCAGGGTAAATCTGCCGATGGTCTTCAGGCGGTGGAATGGTTCAGGCAGGGCGAAATGGAAAAACTGACAGATTATTGCCGCCAGGACGTTGCGGCCACAAGAGACCTTTTCATATTCGGCCTCAATAACGGCCACCTGATATACAGGACAAAAAAAGATGATCGAAGAGTCAGACTGATGGTGGACTGGAACCTGGAAAAGATGATTAACCAATGAAGGCTTTTCAATGCAAAATGTGCGGTTCCTGTTGTTTTGGAAAAGGGGGTATAACTTTACGGGATAATGAGATAGAAGATATCCGCCTGTTCCTCGCAATGGAATTAAATTCCTTTAAGGCCCGATACTGCGAAGAGAGACACGGCAGGCTTTCTATTAAGACCGGCATTAACGGGGCCTGCATTTTCTACAATAAAGAGGGAAAGTGCCGGATTCACCCTGTAAAACCCTCGGTCTGTTCACGGTGGCCCTTTTATCCCGCCCTTGTGAAAGACAGGGATACCTGGAAGATGGCACAGGAAGCATGTCCCGGTATTAATCCCGATTGCTCCTTTGATGAATTTATCAGACAGGCAAAGGAATATTATAAGGCCGGATAACAGAATGAATAGAATACATGACGTCGCAAACCAGACTCATGGATATTTCATGCTGAATAAAGTTTAAATAAAGCGAAAAATTAGAAATTGAAAATAATAGGGTTAAGAATAACTTAAACATTATGTTAATCCTGTAATCCTGTTTAAAATATTTGCATATGAATATTTTCACGAAATTTATAAATATCCTGTATCCGCTTAGATGCCAAATCTGCGGCAGCTTTCTTGAGGATAATAAACAGGATATAACCCCTTTCTGTCCCGGCTGTCTGAATAGTTTCTCAGAAATAGGACCTCCCTTCTGCTCAATATGCTCCGTTCCCTTTGATTCCTCGATGGAGGAAAATCACCTATGCGAATCATGCCTGAGAAAGAGACCTTTTTTTGATCAGCTAATTGCCCCCTACCTTTACGAGGGAGGAATCATGAATGCCGTCCATCAATTAAAGTATGGAGGGAGAACCTATATTGCCGATTCCCTGGGAAAAATCCTTGCCTCTTTTGCCAGGGAAAGGCTGGGAAATTACAAGGATTATCTGATCATTCCGGTACCCCTTCATGCTAAAAAATTACGGGAGAGGGGGTTCAACCAGAGCCTGCTCTTGTCAAAGATCATAAGGCGTGTCTTAAACATGGAGATAGACTTTCTATCTCTCAGGAGGATTAGGTATACGCAACCGCAAACAGGACTTAAGAAAGAACAAAGGCGAAAGAATGTGAAGAAAGCCTTTGATCTCCTTAATCCTGAAAGATTAGAGGACCGAACCGTTATCCTTGTGGATGATGTGGCCACTACCGGTAGCACTCTGAATGAGTGTGGACGG
>CAYTUL010000052.1:0-13181 GCA_964441135.1 uncultured Desulfobacteraceae bacterium
CGGTGATATTCATGCCATTGCACAAGGGCACGGGTGGGTTCATGTCGGACGAGCAGTTCAGGACCTTTTACTGGCCCACCTTCAGAAAGGTCATGATGGGCCTGATCGAAGAGGGTCTCGTACCTTTGCCCTATGCCGAGGGGGACTATGGGGTGCGGCTGGAGGTAATCAAGGATATGCCCAGAGGCACGGTGGTGTGGTTTTTCGAACAGATGGACATGGCCAGGGCCAAGGACATCCTCGGTGACAACGCCTGCATAGCCGGTAATCTGCCAGCCATAGTCCTAAACAAGGGTACTTCCCAGGAAGTGAAAGAAGGGTGCCGTAAGCTTATCGAGACATGCGGCAAAGGAGGCGGTTATATACTTTCCGGGGCGGTCCATCTGGATGAGGGAAATCCGGATAACCTCAGGGCAATGATGGAGGCGGCAGAAGAGTACGGATACTATAAATAGGAAAGGCAAAAACAGTAGACAGAAGTCAGGAGCCAGGAGCCAAGAGTGATCTGAAGGCGGTAAAAGGGTATTTCTTGCTTATATCAATCCGCGAACAGTTCAATCCCCTGCATCATGGCGTCCCCAATTTGCTGTCTTGTAATCACGCCCTTCACATCAGCAGGGGACACAACGTCCCCTACCTTCGTGACCAAGGCCACGGAAGCCTGATTCGAACGCATCCTGGCAAGGACATAGAAGAGCGTCGCCTCCTCCGAAACGGTCACAAATTTTTTGTCGGCAAGCTCCTGCAATGTATGGGTTTTTATCGCCTGCCCCATACAACCGATCGCCGTTTCCCTAGCCAAGACCCCAATCACCCTTTCCTTTTCTTCCATCAGGAATAGGGATACGGGTCCCCGTTCCGATGCGATCCGTACAAATTCATCGGGAGAACTCGAAGCCCGTATCACCTCAATGCTGGTGTCCATAATGTCCTTCGCGCGTTTCAACTGGTGGAAGTGCGTCTGAAGTGCCTCGGGCATATAATGACCCCGGCGAGCGAGTTTCAGAGTGTAAATACTCTCATTACACAAAACCTTTCTCATTCCATAGCTAAGCGCTACCGTAATGGTCATGGGAATGATGACATTATAGTCCAGTGTCATCTCAAAAATCATGACAATTGCCGCCATCGCTGCGCCGGTAGCTCCCCCCACCATGCCCGCCATCCCCGCAACGGCGAAAGCGGGCGGGCTGATGGCCAATCCGGGAAGTAACCGGTGTAAGATAAGCCCATAGGCTCCCCCCAAAGTTGCACCCAGAAAGAGGGCTGGTGAAAAAATACCGCCCGATGCACCCGAACCGAGGGTCAGGGATGTGGCTAATAGTTTCAGGACAAAGAGAAGAAAGAGGAAGTAAGGACTGGAAAGCGTACCGGTGAGAATGGTCTGGATCGTGGAATAGCCGACACCCTCGATATAGTAATGTCCCTGGTTAGCTATCAGAATATACATTATAATTCCTACCAGAAACATGCCGATCATATGTCGCGAATAATAGTTTCCCTTTATATGAGTATCGAAAAAATCCTCGAAGCCGTAGATAGACCTTATGAAGAGTACGGAGGAGATTCCCATTAATAGGCCGAGTCCCACATAGGAAGGGATAACGAGCGGGTGCATGAGGTGAAAGTAGGACGTCTGAAGACTGGGTATCACAAAGGACGGATTGCTGCCGAAGAAAAAACGCCCTAAATAGGTGGCTGTGGCTGTGGAGATTGCCACGGGGATGAGGGTTCTTGCACTCACCTCATGCAACATGATTTCAACGGCGAAAAGTACCCCTCCAATGGGGGTATTAAAGGTTGCGGCAATTCCACCCCCGGCCCCCGCCGCGATCAAGGTGATACATTGCCATACGGGCATCTTGAAAATCTGTCCCATACTCGAACCGAATGAGGAGCCGATCTGGATGATAGGCCCTTCTCGGCCTATGGCCCCCCCGCTTCCAATGGAAAGAGCGGATGCGATGGATTTGATCAGCGCAACGACGGGCCTTATGACGCCCTTGTTGTAGTAGATGGCATCCATGACCTCCGGTACGCCATGTCCCTTGGCTTCCGGCGCGAAATTTTTTACGAGAAAGGCGACGCCAAATGCACCCACAACCGGCACCAGGATGACAAAGGGACCCCACGGGCCCGGAGGGGTATGGGCGTTGGCATTGTAAATCAGGGAAAATTTTCCCAAGAACATGAGGTTGTGGAAGAACGCGATCAGACCCCTAAACACTACCGCACCCAGGCCGGCGATCACCCCGATCAAAACCGATAACAGGGAAAAGCCCAGCATGCCCAGCGGCTTGCCCTTTGTTATTTCATTTTTTTCCATAGGCAAAAACCCTTTACAATAACATGATAGTAGCTCATGATTCTCCAGTAAAGCAAGTAGCTTCTGAAGATAAGTTTATCAAAAACGGACTTGGATTGTTACCATTCGTTCACTATGAATAAAAATCTGACCCTACAGGGGCCGGCCTTGAGTGCGCCTTTAGAGGGTATAAAGGGAACCGGATCACAAGACCAGTTGGAAATCCCGCTGATTTGTGCGGGGGTAAAGCCTCTTATTATCCGCGGAATCCACGGCGTCTGTTTATTTGCGATTTCCGGGAGCCGGAGCCGGGATTCTCCAGACCACCAGGAGCCCGGCCGCCAGCGATAACAGCGCGGTGAAAACGAAGACCCCCCGAAATCCAAGCCAGGCCCCAATGCCCACCCCCAACATAGGTCCCAGGGCCCGTGCCCCGGAGGTGATTGAATTGTCAAATCCGTAAACCGATCCTTCCTCCCCGCGCCGGGTATATTGGGCCAAAAGGGCACCGATAGCGGGAACGATTCCGCCCAAGGTAATCCCGGTGAAGATTTGCAGCACCACAAATTGCAAGCCGTTACCGACCCGGCTTTGGAGAAAGAAAAAAAGCGAACCGGACAGAAAGCTGGCCAGCAGGATGCGGCGGTGGCCCACCTGATCGCCCAGGCGTCCGAGAAAAATAGAGGCCAGGGCTGCGGCGCCCATGGAAACACCGATGGCGAGACCTGTGAAACTGTTTACCCGTCCGGTCTGGGGGATGAGACTCATAAAGAACAAAGGCATGATCGGAATCAGGATATTGCGGCCCAATTCATTCATGAATCGCAGGCCGTAAACCATCATAACCCCCGCTGCGGATAGGATTTCGTACCACTTGTGCCAGAAGCCCCTTTTCCGGCCATCCGTGGATTTATTCCTTTCAAATTGTTCCTCAACACCAAAGAATACGGTTATCCCGGCTATCAGTAATAGTGCGGAGGTAACGAAAAACGCGGCCCGGTAGCCGAAGGCGTCCGCGATGGTGCCCCCGATGACAGGACCGAGGCCGACACCGACGGCCATGCCTACCTGTAAAAGCCCCATGGCATAGCCGGTGCGATTACGCGGTACGGCGGCGGCCACCAGGGCATTGGAAGCCCCAATGGTGCCGGTGATCAAGCCCTGAATGGCGCGCAGCAGCACAAGCTCCTCTGCCGAGCGGACAAAGGCCATCAATCCCAGAAGCAGCGCCCCGCCGAACATGGCCCGCTCCACCATCATTTTGCGTCCCCAGCGATCGGCCAGGCCGCCCCAGAGGGGTGACGCGATCATCATGGTGAAGGCCTGGCTCGAAAAAACCAGCCCGGTCAGCAAATCGATGCTGAGGCGGCTAACGGCACCCAGGGATTTCACATAAAAGGGTAGAAAGGGAAATACGCTCGAAAAGCCCACTGCGGTGATCATCTGGGCAAAGAGGATGATATAAAGGGTTCTCTGCCCGGAATTGAGCGTATCCTTTTCTTCGGAAACAGGGTTCCGGATATCGGGCATTCTTAAATCCATTGCTCCTTTATACATATACAGGAAGTAATAAAAAACTGCCTATACTTCCCAGATATCAAATCTACATGAGAAGGGAAGAACCCCGACCACAGGTCGGGGCTTCTTCTAATGAAAAAGCCCATCGGCTTGGCGGCCTGCTATTCACGGCTGTTAATAGCCCACGCCACCCCAAACCCCCTATTGATCTCTCATCTACGGGCAGTGCCCATGCGTACACCACGGGGTAATCTGGCCTTTTCACGTAAAACCGGGATGGAAAGGAAAATATTCAATCAGATCTTGAATTCTTCATCCAGGGTCTCGGGTGCGAACAATTCCTCAGTAGACACGGTTCGTTTCGAAAGGCCCTGTTCATGGTGGTAGCGTAAAAAGGTTTCCAGTGTCCTTTGGTTCTCCTTCAGGCCATAGGGCCACCAGTCCGATCCCAGGACATCTTCCGTCTGCTCCATTTCCGCAATGAACCATGGAAGAGTCACGTGCAGAGCAGCCGTCTCACGGTACCGTTTCATTACTCTTTCCTTTGCCAGGCAAAAGGCCTTGTATAGATTTCTCGCAATCCAGGGATTCTTTTTATACACACTCTGTTTCAGGATGATCGTGTGCATAATGGGAAAAATGCCCGTCTTTCTATAGTAGACCTCCTCCACCCGGCGATAGTCCGGGAAAAGTCTGGCGATGTTGGGAGAATCCCGCCGGAATGTGGACGGGGTCCTGGCCGCAAAAAGGGCATCGATTTCCCCGGCATCCAGCATGTGGGCCAGGGTTTTCTCCGGTGGAATGGGCTCGATCGAGATGTTCGGGGGCAAATCGATTTTTACCTTTTCGATTCTCCCTGGCGTCTCTTCTCCCCCTGTACGCCAGTGAATGTCACAAGGATAGACACCGTACTCATCCTGAAAAATACCCCTTAACCAGACGACTGCCGTAATCTGATACTCGGGCAATCCGACCACTCTGCCCTTCAGATCCTGGGGCCTTGCGATGCCTTTGTGCCTGTTGATAAAAACGCATGAGTGACGGAAATACCGCGATGTAAATACCGGGATAGCGATGAACCGGTCATCGCCCCGGGAGCGCAGCATCACATAGGTGGACAGAGAACACTCCGATATATCGAATTCCGCGTGTCTCGCCTGCCTCCAGAATATCTCTTCCACGGGTAGAAGCATGAAGTTGAGGGATAATCCTTCTGGGATGACTTCATTTAAAGCGAGCGGCATGATTCTATCATAGGGCGGGCATGCACAGGAAAGAAGCAGAGCCATGGCCTTCTCCTTTTATTTTTGAATCCATGTGGATAACCACGTTTTGAACTTTTTATATCCTTTGGCACAGATTGTACTGTTTATCTGTTCCGATATTATCGTTTAGATGAAAATAGCATCCTTTACTTTGGAAATAGTAAAAAATGGTACAATAATAACAGTTAAGGATTCAACCCAAAAGGGCATATCTGCGAAGCGAAGAAGGAAGTCATAATATTGACGTATTTCGCAACTCTGGACATATCCTTAAAAAAGATACGCGTAACCCATTGAAATATTGATGGATTATTTTTTGTAAAAATTGGCATAAATTATGCATAATTTAACCCAATAATGATTGCTTTTTAAAAAGCCGCCATTCCCTGAAGCATAGGAACCAACAAGCCAACATTTATTCCAACATCCCGGTAAGGAGGGAAAAATGTCGAACATCCTGATTATCGATGATCAGCCACACCTTCAGGAGTTCTTTTCGCAGGAACTGATTGATGAAGGACACAGCGTTTTCAGCCTGGGGAACGCCGAAATCGTCATGGGATATCTTGAGCACTCGAAACCGGATCTGGTACTCCTTGATCTCTACCTGAACGGGTTCAAGGGGTGGGATCTCCTGGTTGATATTAAAAAAAGATACCCGCGGATGCCCGTAATAATTGTCACGGCCTATGACAGTTACAGGGATGATCCAAGGCTGTCACAAGCCGATGGGTATATTCTCAAGAATTTTATCGAACTCGGCAAACTTAAACAAACGATCGTCATGACCCTTAACCGGCCAGGCCCTGACCGGATGCATTAAAAGGGGGGAGCACTATTTCGGGACCCGCCCTTATTCGCCACCAACTATCTTCTACCATCATAAAAGATCCTCGCAGACCACTGAGTGAATTTGTATGCAGTATCCTAATCGGACAATACTGGATTTTTTAAATCCCATCCGCCCTAAGGCATAAAAAATTTCTGCACATGGGTCGTTTTGGAAATCAGTCACTCCAGATGATCCGGGGGTCTTTTCGAAGAGGCAGGCGGTGGTATCGGTATTTGGGGTAACCGATCATCATGGCTCCGAAACTAATGTGACCCTCTGGTAACGCAAGGGCCTCCTGCATGGGAGGCCATAATGCAGCGGCCGCCCCGAAAAACCCGGCCCAGCAGGCGCCCAATCCAAAGGAAGGAACCGCGAGCTCGAGATAGGTTAAGGCGATGGTACAGGAGGTCTGGGCCGTTCGATCCTTCTTCTCCGCGTACGTTACAATGACGTGAGGCGCGTCACGGCAGACCCTGTCCATTCCCATCTCCCAGGCTGCTACCACCTTATCCAGATTCATGGCCATGGCCATAGCCTGCTGCTCCCTGAGCATGATTCGCATCCAGTCCACTACGTGACCCGCCAGTTCATGAACCCTTTCACGGTTGTAGATGACAAGCCATTGGACGGGCTGCATGTTATGCCCTGAAGGGGCATACCGGGCGATATCAATGAGCCTGGTGATGACATCCCGGTCGACCGCGTCTTCCTTGAACGTCCTGATGGATCTCCGCGACCTCAAAAAGTGTTCCACTTTTTCCCTGTCTAAGAGCCATTCCCTCTTCACCGGCGGACACTGATCCGGTGTCATGGATTGATGGGACAATGCGCCGTGGGGACAAACCGCCACACAGTGTCCGCATTGAATGCAGAATTCATCGGCCCCTTCTACGGGCACCGGAACGCCTTTTTCGTCCTTGAACTGAATGATCTTGGCAGGGCACTCGTCAATGCATATCTTGTCTCTCTTGCACTTCTCTTCATCCACAGTAAACAGGGTCATAGATTCTCTTTCCTTTCTTATTAAATTCGGGATTAATGCCCGGGACTCTTGGGAATCTGCTTCCTACCGTGCAGATCCCGCATATTTATTCACATGCTAAAAAGCACGTGGCTATCCTCTTGAAGGCATAACGCTGCCGGCCAATTCACTTTCTGGCGGGGACCAAAGACGTTGATCTACGAAAGCGTGGGAAAACGTTCATTCCCGGATAAAACTCGGTGACAGGCCGTCCAGGCCGAGGACGGTCAAGGTCCCGGCCCGTGGTATCCCCGTTTCCTCATCCCATCCCCTCAGTCCGTAATATTCCTTTAACATGCCCGTGAAACGATCACGGTCAAGGGTTTTTCCCGTCGCGTCAACCACTTCATCCCCTGGGCCAGGGACCATAACCTTCTGACCCCGTGGACCCTGTCTCAGGGGCTCTGTAAAATTAAATGCAAGGGGAAAGTCGTCTTCAGGTACCTTTCTTCCTTCTCTAATAAGAATGGCCCTTTGAATACCGGCTATCCGTTCCGCATAGGGATCCAGGGCCTCCCCGGTCATGCCCGTCACCGCCGTGAAAATCTTTGCCTCAAGGTCCGGGTCCCCGACATGATCGGGGGTGCTGAATGAGTATGTAATGGGCCATGTAAAATCACACAGACCGAGGCTGTCTTTGATGTAGGTCCTGTTCTGTATCTTCACGGCCGCCAGGGCTTTCCCTTCATAGGTGGAATAATCTCCCGCTGTCTCACCGCCCCAGAAGGCACGCGCCACGGCGTGATAAACCCTGTTGTCTACGGGGGTAAGCTTCGGGTCCATGCGATGGAGGCCCCACGCGGCATTGACGAAACTGATCTCGTGGATGACAGGTTGATGAACCCGGGGCTCCATGGGGTAGATTAACGCATGGGTTAAAATGGCCCTTGCCGGCGCCAGGTCATTCTGGCCCACGGCTGCGACTGAATGCCCGAGAAGTGCACGGGCTTCGGCCCGAACCTTCTCCGCGGCCCTGACCAGGCCTTCGGACAGGATGCCACCGAATCCTTCACGGTACGCGATATCATGAAGCAGTTTCTCTAAGAATTCCCGGGAGCCTATCCCGGACATGGGCAATCCGGTTTCTTCCCCGGAAAGGACTCCGGCCCTGTGACAGGCATAGAGCCAGTCAATAATACTCTGGAGTTCAAAGGTTCCTATGCCATGGTCGTTGGCTAATGTCGGGGCATCGAAAAATGTTTCCACGGGCTCATCATCACGGTTATATCGCCACGGAAGGTAATATTCCATGGCCTGGCACCGGCGATAGCCCTCTAACTTCTTGCCGTACCGGTACAGGTTTTTTATACATTCGATTCCGCATTGGTAACAGCCCCCCTTGCCCCGGACCTCTAAAAGGTCACCCCGCCCCGTGGCGGTTACAAGAGGGGGAATGGCGAGATGAAGACGCTTGCAGATCTCCATGGTATAACGATTAAGCTCCCTGAGCCTGTCGGGCTCAGCCACGGAGGGCCTTCCGGTTCCTTTCACGACGATGGCCTTGAGATTTTTTGAACCCATAACTGCTCCAAAACCGCCTGTCGCCGTTGACTGGTGCGATCCGAATAGGATGGCGCTCCTGATAAGATTCTCGCCGGCAAAACCGATTGTCATAAACCGGGCCTTATCGCCATGGGCCTTGAGCAGCATATCTTCCGTTCGGTAGACTCCCTGTCCCCACAGGGATGACGCGTCCATGAATTCGACCCGATCATCATGAATCCATAGGTAGCAGGGGCTGGAGGCGCGTCCCGAAATAACAAGGCCGTCAAGCCCCGCCCTCTTTAGCTCGGCCCCGAAAAAGCCTCCCATATTACCGTAACAGTATCCTTCAGGATAGGTCATGGGAGATTTGCCGACCACGGAGATGCGTGTGGCGGCCTGAGTGCCCGTAGCCACAAGGGGACCGGTCATGAAGATGAGCCTGTTTTGTGGTTCAAAAGCCCCGGTTTCGGGCGAGACACCCTCCCAGTAGAGCCTCGATGCGATACCACGCCCCCCGAGATATTTTTCCGCATAAGGTCCCGTTGAAATCTGCGTTGTTACGGAATTACTTAAGTCCACATGCAGTATCTTGCCCATCCAACCATGCATAAAACATCTCCCTTTTTAGATTAACCCGTCCTCTCCCATAACGGTTCCATGTCCTTGACTACATGGTCAAGACCGAGCTTTCTCATTTTCTCCCCTCTACATGTTCAGTGCCTGCTTTTCTTCCTCCCTGAGTCTCTCCTTAAAGGCCTGGAGTTTTTTTTCGCCTCTTTCCGTCACGGATGCCCTCCCTTCCGTGATCTCAAGGTAACCCATGACCTCGAGCTCCTCGCATAAAATCTGGACCAGGAGCGGGTGCAGGGCCGGGTATGGAATTTCAATTTCATCCCGGGTAAATTCATTCAGAATCTTATCAGCCTCGATCCCGGGCTTCGGCAGGACTTTGTTCAGTATGGACATCTCTCTCCTGAAATAGGGGGTTGCGTCACCCTTTTCAGCTAAGTCAAAGGCCTCGACCTTCATGGCCATGGAGGTCCTGGTGTCCCCGCATACCACCCCTACCCCTTTGGCTATTGTCCGCTCCGCGCTCGGTGGCCAAGTAAAGGCATCGAGCGGCTGCAGATTTCTCATGTGGAACTTATCTTCCCTTATGGTCTCAAAGACGTTTCTGAAGCCAAGCCCGTCATACTTCTTGAGACTCGGATCACTCACACTCACGGGCGCGTACCAGAAGGGGTAATAATACCCCGGTGAAACAAACCTTGGGCCCGTGGCGTAAAGCGGCATCATCCTCGGAATAAGCAGTGACGTGACATGGGGGCATATCCTGCCGATGAATTTTTCACCGTCGAAGATGAATTCATCACCGACCTTGTGTTGAAAATGGCAGGGATATTGCTCCGCGTCCCCTAAAAAACCAACGACAGTAGCTTTGACTTGAAACATGATAATCTCCTTTACTATTGTTTGGTTTTAATATGATATGGAAACAATTCGTCTCTTGATGGAGCCAGATGTTCATCCCTTCACGGCCGGTTCATACAGGATAAGAAAATAATCCATCACAGAATAAATTATATGAATTCTTTTCAGGATAAGAAAACCGGATAAGATGGAACGGGCTCATTTCTCGTGATTAAGGAAAAGGAATACCCTATATGTTTCGGGCTGTCAATCTTTCCATTTTTAATATTTTGCAATTATTTAGTCCTTTTCAAAATCTTGGGTACTCAGCAATCTCTTTCCCGGGGCGAAAGCCATAAAAGAGGCTCAAGGCTCAGGGCGCTCCGCTAACAGCGGAGGGATCTTCGACAAGGTTCAAGGCAAATTTTTAAGAAGAATTAGGGTTTCTTTTTCTCCTGCGCCCTGCGCCTTGTGCCCTGGGCCTGCCTTTACTATCTCCGCAATGAGGCTTTCGAGAAGATGTGGTTGGGAATATCCTGATCGAACTGGATATCTTCGAAGATGAATTCGGTCCCGTCGCCTTTTTTCAAAACGTCCTTGAATATCATCCGGCCGGGGAACCACCGGCCCTGGATCCGGCTTATGTCCTTGAGTTCCAGTCTCTTAAGTAATTTCCCTCCTTTGGCGTACAGCTCCTCCTTCAGGGGGATCATTCTGGACCGGTCGACCCACAGTTTCTGTTTATGATATGCCATATCCTCTGTCCGGGCGGTCAAATCCAGCACCCAGCACGGACGTCCATCCATATTCTCGATTCCGGTCACAACGGCTTCGTAGTGGTCCCCTAATTTCTTGTCCTCCATCATGTCCTCATAGGAAAGATCCGATCCCATCAGGGATTGCCGGAGCATGTGTCCTGATATCTGGATGATCCTGTCGGTTGAAGGAGAATACATCCACAATTTATCACCTAACTTGAGCATCTTCGTACCCTTTTCCCTGGCCGGGGCAAGATACTCGGAAAAGGCCCTGTCTTCCCCTTCAGCCCATGATCTGGACAGGACTGTCCTGGTCCCGCGCCTTCCGTGAATCACCATCCGGGAAGTAAATACCCGTGTCTTTGATGAAATATTTTCATCAATTTTATCCAGGATTTCCTCTCCCGAGGGATTCTGGGCAAAAAGGAGGGAAGATGTCCGGAAAAGAAAGACAACCTGGAGAAGGACGGCCATACCGATCACGACAATTCTGGACATTTCTACACCTCCAATTCCCTGAATAGCTGGGATGTCTGCCTGCGATAGATTCCTATTCCCGCGAACATGGTTCCGATCACGGAAGCGAATACGCCGGGTAAAAATCCGATATAATAGCTTGTCGCGGTCACCCGGGCCCGGAATACCGTGGACATGAGAATGGTGGATTTCTGCATCATACTCCCGAGATCGAACCCAAGGTACTGCATCCAGTATGAAACGGCCAGGCCGATCGCCGTTCCGATGATAGACCCGGCGATACCGATACACAGGGACTCAAGGATCATGAATCGATAGAGCTCCCCCTTGGGTTCACCCATGGCAAGCCTGATCCCTATCTCTCCATACCGCCGTATTCCGTTCATCAGGCCCGTGTTCCATAGCACGATGGACATGGCTATTATAAAAACAAAAACGATAAGGCTTCCGATGGTGCTCGCCATGTCCAGGATGGCCTTCAGACCTCCCTGTTCACCTAAGGTCAGGGCCACGGGCGCAAATTCATCATCTTTGTCCGAATATCTCTTATTCAGAATCGAGGCGGTCTTTTGTACATCGCGGCCCGCGTATATCAAATCCTTTCTGAATCCCAGGATCTCACTCGCTCCGTCTGTCATGTCCAGGGCGTTCCTTATATCCTGGAGGTCCGCCAGAATGGTGCTCCGGTCCAGAACCATCATGCCGAACCGGACGGTGCCGGCTATCCTGAAGTTTTGCATGGACATGCTTCCGTACATGGTCGAACCTATCAGGGTGGCTGTTTCACCGATGGAGACACCTAATTTATTCGCGAGGGCGTCACTGATCAGAATCTCATTTCTATGGGCCGGTAAGGCCCCCCGGACAATTGCCGCCTTCAGGCGCAGGATGGATATCTCCGGCGATTTCGGATTCAGGAGATCGATGCCCAACCCGAAAACGGGGCTCTGAGAACGTGTCACCCCCTTCTCATCGGGGATATCCAGTAGACCCCCGAATTTTATCCGGGGAGTCCAGATCATATCGGGGTAGTCTCTTTTCAGCCTGGCCATGAAATCAGCCGTTCCTAACAGGGCCAGGTCATTGGGCATCTGGTCGGACAATTCGCTATAGGCCCGGGTCATTATCTTCAAATGACCCGTTTCAAACCTCGCACTTGAATCCACCATGTCTCCGATCGCTCCTTTCATGAAGCTGTAGAGGCTGACCGTTAAGAATACGCCGGCGCTCACGATCAAAATGGGAAACAGGCTTCTCGAGCGATCCCTGATCAACCCTTTAATCAGAAAAAGGATCATGACAATTTTCCTTTCAAGGCCTCTGTCGGTTTCAGGCCGGCGATCTTCCGGCTGGGGAGATAACTGACGATGGTTATGGTAATCAGGACGATCAGGACTGTCCCGGTCACAAGCAGTGGAGAATAGGCCGGAAACAGTCTGGTGCCGATGGCGAAGCCGTATTCCTTGCCCGTTTCCGGTAAAGCTATCCCCATTTTGCCCGATAAGACCAGCAGGGGAATGCCGTATAGGGCAGCGGCGGCGATTCCGAGGATGCCGTGCATAACGCCTTCGAGCGTGAAAAGGGCGATTACCCTGGATCTGACCATCCCGAGGGCCATGAGTGTACCAATCTCCTTGCGTCTCCGGAAGATCGCCAGGACCTGGGTATCAAAGATGGCAAGCATGGCCAAGAAGAGTAATATGGCGTATAGAAATACTCCTCCGGCCCTCTTTGATTTGATGATGTCATTGAGGTCCTTTAACAGGTAGTCATGTCCCCTGAAGACCCAACCGGATACCTCTATTTTTTTCTGTACCTCCTGGCTGACCGTTATCAAGGTTGCCTCATCCCTGAGACCATACATCTCCCACATCTTCCGGATGGGCACCCATAGCTGACCCATGTCAATGGTAGGGACCCTCGATTTCATAATCGCGACTATTTCACCGTCTGCGGCGTCAAATGTGCCTTTTGCGTCCCGCCATCGTATGGTGACGGTTTCCCCGATCTTGAAGGAGTTTTTCTCTGCCATCAATCTTCCCACCATAACCGGCAGGGCCACAGTGTCTGATTGAAGTTTATCCGAAGGCACGTGAAGGATCTCCTGTGC
>CAYTUL010000053.1:0-13160 GCA_964441135.1 uncultured Desulfobacteraceae bacterium
ATGTGGGAGTATCCGCGCAAAAGGACCTGCTTTTGACAGGGAACAGTATCTCCGCATCCGATGTGCACCTCTTTGTCTTCGATAATGCATCTTCATCCTGGATTCAGAAGAGCGAGGCCGTGCTGAAGGAAGAAAACGGCTTGTATAAGTCGGTGGGATACGCCATAAGCCGTCTTGCCCCCTTTGTTTTTGCTTATAAACCCCTCACCTTTGCGAAGACAGGGACGATCATCGGAAAGGTTTATTCCCAGGCTGAAAAGGGAATACAAGGCGCTGCCGTGATCCTTTACGACTCTGCCGGTAATCCCCTCGGCAAGGGAGGTTTTACGGATCAGGAGGGTAAATTTGATCTTGATTTTCAAATGACCGATGACACCTCAGCTATCTATACGGTCAGGGCCTTTCACTACAATGCCATCAATCCCCAGGGTATATCCTATGATCTTGAGATCGGTGCAGGCCTGGATCAAAGTCTGTCCGTGAATGATAATAAGCCCCTTCACCTGGTCATGCTGAATATGGAAGAGAACGGCTTTGAAATCGCCATGAGTAATGGGTGGAATCTTGTGGCATTGTCCGTTGTGCCCTATGATAAGACCCCGGGGGTCCTGCTGCACGGTTTAGAAGGGATCCAATCCGTCTGGAAATGGGCGGATAACAACTGGGCGGTCTGGATTCCGGATTCGGTCTTAGACCCTGTTGCCCTGAATAAGTATGCCGATGGGAAAGGCTTTAACGTCCTGGCCGGGATATCCTACGGCGAGGGATTCTGGGTCAACGCATCCAATGGCGGGACATTGAATATATTCGGGAGCCCCGTCGTTATCGAGACCATGTCCCTTGGACAGGGTTGGAATCTCATTGGGCTGACTGTCAATGATACGATCCCCATAGTCAGTCTGTTGGCAGGGCAGAGTGACAATGTGGCTTCTGCATGGAAATGGACGAACAACAACTGGGATGTGTATCTACCGGGAGGAAATACAGACGACTATGCCGAAAGTAAAGGGTTTAACGTTTTATCCTCTGTATCAGCGGGCGATGGGTTTTGGCTGAATTGTCAGGATAGTCTAACTCTGAATACCCCTGGGGGCGTTATCGAGCAGGAAGTTGCGCCCATACCCGGAGGAACCTTTTCCATGGGCAATCAATCCGGGGCAGGGCTTGATTACGAAAAACCTGTACACCAGGTGACCCTATCCTCGTTCAGTATTACGAAGCATGAGGTGACAAATGAGGCTTATGCCAAGTTTGTGGATGATGGGGGTTACAGTACAAAGGATTATTGGGTTATCGACGATGGAAGCGTATCGGATCCCGATCTTGGCTGGAACTATATGCAAAGCCAGGGGTGGGATGCTCCACTGGAATGGAACCTCTCGGATACTCCCTACTGGAAAAATGCCGTGAAATCCGATGGTGCCGACACAGCCGTCGGTGGTATAAGCTGGTACGAGGCCTATGCCTATTGCAAATGGCTGTCCATTCGAACGGGCAAGACCTATCGATTGCCTAAGGAAGCGGAATGGGAATATGCAGCGCGGGGCGGTCTGGACGGCAAGAAATACCCATGGGGAGATCAGGAACCGGATGGAAGCCAGTGTAACTATGCGATAGACGGGGACGGCTATTTGTATGCAGCCCCCGTGGGTACATACCAGGGCAACGGTTACGGTCTTCAGGATATGGCGGGCAACGTATATGAATACTGCTCAGACTGGTATGGGCTATATGATGCCGGGGCGGCGATCGATCCCAATGGACCCTCTATCGGAACGAACAGGGTCCTACGCGGGGGTTCCTATCTGGAAGATGGCGCTGTCCCGATAAGATGTTCTTTTCGAACTCAGATTGATCCAGGGGCGAGGCATGAAAATATAGGTTTCAGGTATGTACTGGACTAAAATCCCGTTCTCTGAACAATCGAAGATCCCGCATGGGGAATGGGTAGTATGAATCCCATTAATCCGGCGGCTCTAAAAGAACTTCCTCTTTTACATTAATCCAGAATCCTTCACCAGGATTTATGTTGTCAAGAAGCTGAAAGCCTTTGCTGTCAGTATAAGAGGCCCCGTTATCCTCCAGACCTGGCAGATATACAGTCCAGTTATTATTCTCCCACTTCCAGATGGAAGTAATACTTCCTTCCTTACCTGCAACGAAGTCTGCAACATACCTTCCCTGATTGCTCTTGAGGCCGATGAGATGCCAACCGGGGTTTAAAAAATATGAAATATCCGGGGATTCTGTACCAGTGACATGTAAGTTTTGGACATTTTTAGTATTTAACCAGAAGCCGTCTCCACAGGATATCTCGGTCATCGAACAAAATCCTTTACTATTGAGAAATATTTCCGATTCTTCATCCGTATACCCGGGGAGATAAACGGCCCAATTGTTGTCCTTCCATATCCAGCAAGAGACGATATCTTCTTTTATTAAAGAAAGTATGCCATCGACGGATGGATCCGCAGGTGTAAGGGGAAATGAAAGAAGATTCCATGATGATTGGATATGAAGAAAGAATTCAGAATCTTCACCGGCGGTACCTATTATAGTGAAAGTAGTATCACATGAATCATTTTCGTCATATATATCGAATTCATATTTGCTGATTATACCTGCGTTATCAACGAATGTACCGGGATTTAATGCATCTGTTACGATAGTCAACATGGCATAAGCACCTTCGGGAAGTGTTTCCATATGCCATATACCCGTTTGGATATCATAGGTTCCCTGTGACGGCTCCGAGGATATGTAGGAGACACCCTCGGACAGGAAGATATCCTTTATATCAATATTGTTGGCGTCATCCGGACCCGCGTTTCGGACCACGAGAAAGGATATAACCTCATCCCCCGGAGTTGCCTGGTCTTGGTTTACAGTCCTTTGAATGGCCAGTTCAACTAATGAAGGATGATTCACATCATCCTGATTCAATGTCGCATTAGATGCATTATTCGTATTATTAGGGTCAAATTGGTCACAATGCGTGATGTTGGCCGTATTGACAAGCTCCTCTAAAGTATTTGCTGTGGCCGTCAGTTCAAGAGTAGCATTATACCCGCGCTCTAAATCTCCTATATCCCATACACCCGTTTGCGGGTCGTAGATACCCTGAGAGGGACTATTTGATTCATATTCCAAACCTGCCTGCAAAATATCTGTTACTTGTATGTTTGTAGCATTATCTATCCCATTATTCGCTACTTTTACATAAAAAGTAATCAGGTCATCTATCATTGGATATTGATTTTTTACCAGATTTTCTATGGCAAGATCGGCCTGAACACCTCCGTTTAATATTATTGCAGCAGAATTATTCGTTTTATCGGGGTCGATTAAATTAGAACCCATGATACTTGCAATATTTAATATTTTTCCGGAGTAGGTTACTACCGCATTTATCTCGAGTAGGGCGGTTTCACCGGAATCGAGATCCCCTACATTCCAGACACCTTTCCCTGTTTCAAAAGCCCCCTTTGAAGGGGTACCTGAAAGATCTCCAAGCCCTGATGAGATAAGATCAGTGACAATGATTTCGGAAGCAGGGCTCGGCCCATTGTTGATAAGTTGAATTTTAAAGCTTAATGTCTCACCGCTTTCAATCGTCATATATTCGATATCAGTAGTATCAATCCTTAAATCTGCCACGGGGATAACAGTTACTTCCGCCGTGTCAGAATTATTGTCTTCATTGAGGTCATCCTCAACACAGGTCACATCGGCCTGGATAGAGAGTAAACCTTCCTCGATCGCCATCAGTGAAATCACGACTGTGACGCTTTTCCCTTTATCTATTTTTCCTAAGTCACAGATGATTGTATTGCCTGACTCGTTGCACATGCCCTGACTTGACTCGGACGATAGAAAGGCGGCGTTCTGTATAATGCCGGTCATGGTGACTCCGGTTGCATTCAAGGGGCCGTTATTGGTAATGGTGATGAGACAATTCAGACTATCCCCCGCCATCACATCATTCGATATATTGGAGATGGTAACAGATATATCTGCGCTATTCGTTACGGTCACAAGGACCTTGGCGGTATCCTGCCCGCCGTTGCCATCACTAATCGTGTAATGGAAAAAATCAGCGCCCGAATACCCTGAAGCAGGGGTATAGCATATGGTACCGTCAGGATTGAGAGTGGTTGACCCGTTCAAAGGTGCAGTGACAGTTTCTATGGAGATGAGATCCCCATCCGGATCCGTATCGTTGGATAACACGTTAATGGTGATCATTTCATCTTTGGGTGTTGCTATTGAATCATCAACCGCATCGGGTGGATCGTTTAGAGGGGTTACGGTAATTGTAAATGTTTTACTGGATTCATTGAACCCATCATTTACGGTTATCGTAAGCGTAGATGTCCCGGATTGATCGGGGGACGGGGTAACGGTCAACGTCCGATTGGCATCCGAACCCCCTATAATAATGTTTTGGTCGGGAATAAGGGAAATATTAGAGGAGCTTGCATTGACAATCAAGTTTGCCGTTTCGGTATCCTCATCACTCACTGTAAAAGGGATTTCCCCAGTTGTGGAATCTTCATCGATTGTCAGATCGGCAATATCGGAGATCGCAGGCACACAATCATCGTCTAAAACCGTTATGGTATGAATGGTGGATGATCCCAACATGGCATTCGCCGGCATCCCCATGGTTACGATTATTGTTTCGTCTGTTTCAACGAGCTCGTCATCCGTGATATAAAGGGTCAGTTCGGCCGCGGCTTGACCGGCAGGGATATTTATATTCCCGCCGGACAAGGTGTGGTCAATTCCATTTCCTTTAGCGGTTCCGGTGACAGTATAGGGCACGATTATTTCTTTGCTGGGGACCTTGCTTAAGGTTACAGTAGCATTTACCATGTTCACATCTTCTGCGACACTCTGGGAGGCAGATATAAAATTCACGGTCGGATTGTCGTCATCTATGATTGTAAGAGTCGCCGGGTTATTTGTAGTCCCCAGACCGGCATTTGACGGGCCGGATAGGGTTAGAATCACGGTTTCATCGATTTCATCCGTTGAATCTGCTGTTGGTGTGAAACTAAAAGAATTGGCCGTATCTCCCGGGTTAAAGGTCAGGCTTCCGGCAACGTCCGTGTAATCAACCCCACCTGTCGCCGTGCCAGTGCTTGATGCGTAGTTTACTGTTACCGTCTCACTCGATGTGCCGTTCAGGAGCACGGAAACAGAAATTGGACCACCGTCTTCCGCACCGGTATAGGTTGAAGAGCTGAAATCGACCGTGGGGGGGTCTACTGTAATCTCCTTGGAGGAGGAGTAGCATGTATTGTCTTTTATATCAGTGGCCACGGCCCTGAGATGGTAGATGGATCCGGTTATAAACTTTACAGAACCCCAGTTTGCCTCATAAGGGAAAGACGTATCCGTGTTGAGATCTATAAAATCATCCTCATTAGCCGGTTTATATTGAAATCTGATATAGGAGATATCGGAACCGCCGTCTGAAGCAGTTGCTGAAAAGGAAGGCGGTGTTGTCGATGGATAGGCGTCTGTAGAGGGGTTTACAATGGAGATTGACGGGGCCTTATAATCCAGGATAAACAATACCGATTCACCGACAGCGGTATCATCATTGCCGCGAGCGGCGGTAAGCCGCATCTTGCAGGCGGGAGTCTCCTGGCCTGAAAAAATATCTGAAGAGTTCCAGGTAATCGTTCTATCGGGCCCGGACTCGATTCTGCCATTGGAAAGGCCCGAGTCGATAGTTATTGGCTGGTACTGGGTTCCATCCCAGTATTCGGCAATGATACCCAGTTTTTCAGTGGCCGTATTGGTATCGAATTGGATCGTTACCACATCCCCTTCCTGCTGGGCGATGATGTTGGATACTGTCGGTGACTCAGGTTTAATCTGTGCCGAAGAAGTATTTCCGTATGCACCAACATTGATCCGGTTGCCATTGGGTTCAGGCTCGTTTTCAAAGGAATCTTCCGGGTCTCCCATGTCTATCAGATAGGAAGTCGGGGACAGGGAGTAGTCGTAATTGTCCGGATCCGTAAACCCCGGATTTTCTAAGAAATTTCCCTCGGCATATTCCAGGTTGTTTACATCGTCCCAGACACTGGGATCTTCTCTTATGAAATAGCTTGAGGGGTACAAAAGCACAGGAGGGGCCTGTGGTCCGTGGAAACAGTTATAGCTCAGGGAGGCGGGGACGATCTTTGAAGTACCCCAGCTCCCCTCGATAAATTCAAGTCCGCGATTGTTATCCGCAAACACGTTATTGTCGATTATGGGATTTCCTTCACCATTTTTAAAATGAACACCGACACACCCGTTATTTGCCAGCACATTGTTGGATATAACCGGATGTGTAGCGTTAAGATAACATATGCCATCCCTCGCATTCGAAACGACCACATTGTTTCTCAGGATCATGGACCCGTCGTTAAGGTAAATTCCGTCGCCGTAACTGGCTAAAGATCCGCCATCAGGATCATTCGAGTGGACCAGATTATTGGAAATGACGCACGTAACGGTATCGACGGTAGAAGCGGATATATACATTCCCGTACAATTTTCATAGACTGTATTTCCGGTAATGAGGTCATCATCATTCGCGTAATAGAATATGATACCCCGTCCATCGTTTGATGGACCGCTGTGTGCATAGATCGTGTTGTTTTCAATAGTGACCTTGGTATGCTCGCAGAACACATAGATCCCGCCATAGCCACCATTATTGTAGATAGTACAATTGGAGATGGTAGCCGTCCCAATCCCTGAAAAGTAGATACCGCTTGAGTTATTATTGTATACTTTGCAGTTATTTATATTGAAACTGGTTCCGGGATTCTGGGCGCTGATGCCGTGGGATGTGGAGTTGGTAACGGTGAAACCGTCGATCGTCACCGTTCCGGTATGGAACCCGTCCGCCCTGAATTCGGGAACAACCGTTTCATAGACATTCACATCCCGGTTTGTACACATCCCATCGTATCCGCCTTCAAGGGTAAGGGGGGACGTCGTCTCATTGGTAAAATCAATACTATCACCATAGGTGCCGCTAGCCACCCGGATGGTGTCGCCTGGCTCGGCCGCTTCGATGGCATCGTGTATGGATGAAAACCATAGGGGCACTTTAAGGATGCTATTGCCCGCGCCTTTTCCACCGGTATATCCCATGTCGGAACGGCTTTCATCCCCATCAAAGGAGTGGGGATCGCCCTTATCTATCGCCGGGGAGTCTGCTTTCAAAGTGAAGTCTCCATTGTCCGGATCCGTATAGCCGGGCCCGGTTTCGTTGGTGAGAATATTCCCCGGGCCGAGAGTCGGGCCAAGGGTCGAAGACGAGTTGTAACAATAGGAATAACTTACCGTTATGGAGATGCCGTACACACTGCGAGAGCTGTTGTTGGAGATTATCGAGCTGTTTATCACTGCAGAACCATTGTATCGCCTGATGCCGTATGATCCGTTGGTACCGCCGTCGATAGTGACATACCGGATGTCGGCGAAGGTCCCCTCACCGTCCAACCGTATTCCAAAGCCCGTATACCCTTCAATCAGGGTATATTGCACCGTAAGGTCGGTTTGGCCTCCTGAACCGATTTCGATCCCGTAGTAGATATCCCCCCCGCTGTTATCGATTCTACAATCTTCAATAACACCGGTGCTTTGATCAATAAACACACCTGCGTCAAAAACCCCGGAATTCGTGATTGTCATATCTCGGAGGGTTATGATTGATCCCCCGGAAATAGATACGACAGCATCGTCGTTATTCCCGTCAATGATAGTCAATCCTGCGCCCTCTCCCTCGATAGTAAGGGATTTCCCGTTGACAACGAAGGAAGGATACGTTCCCTCTTTGATGTATATGGTATCTCCGTCTGTTGCCTCATCTATGGCACTCTGGACATCAGAGTGGCCGCACCCCGATCCACACACCTCAATTACGGCGGCCCAGGCGGAGGAACGGCACAGCACAGGGATACAAAGGAAAAGGATAAGGGATAAAAGGATAGGGATTTTAGAGAATCCAGTCCTATGATTTCCTGTTTGGAAAAGCCTTTTCATTGTGTTACGGACCATAAATCCCCGGCATGATTGGAATTTGAATACAGGAATTCAATAAAGTCGTTATCGGCAAAAAGGCCCTGTTTCTTAAACCCTATCCTGTTTATAAGTATATGAAATAACGGAGTGAAAATATTGGCTGGGCTTATTTTTGGGGGGAAGTTCTTTGAAAAATGTTATGGTAGGTGTAGATGCGATATCCTCTCTTCTATTGTTCCGTGTTCATCCCCGGCCATTCCGGTTCAAAAAAATTGTGCAAATTACCGAAATTTGTGAAATGCCCGATATATTCACCGGAAATGCATTTTCCAGGTGTTGCTTTTATTATTCCTTTTGGGTGTAAAATCTTATCCAAAATGCCTTGACAAGGTGTGCTAAAAAGCCCATTGTTTATCCAGACCCAATCACTACTTGTAGCGGGATGACTTTTTATATTGAAACATTGTCTCAGAAACGCATCGTGTGAAATGGTATTCACACAGAGGAGGCATGTTCCATGGATAAATATAAACAAGTCTTACTGCATGTTTTTGTCTCTTTCTTTACTTTGATATTCTTCACGACAGAAGGCTTTTCCCAGGGTTGTGATACGTGGCCGCCGGAAAAGCCCCCTGATGCCAATTCTCCTGATCCCCCTGATCATCTGACGGCAAATCCGGGTGATGGCGCGGTTGAGCTATCGTGGGATCAATCGGATTCTGCAACCGGTTACATTGTTTTTTATACCGATTGTTTCGAACCGGAGGCCTTTTCCATATTTGATCTGGATCATATCCTCGTTGACACAAATACGATTATCATTACAGGCCTGATAAATAACAAATCCTATCAATTTAAGGTCGTGTCCTACTCCGGGATCCTCCCTTTGATATTTATGAGCGCTTTATCGTTTGTTGAGGCTACACCAGTCCCTGCGGGAGGTAGTTTTTCAACAACATCTTCTACGACCCAATCAATGGATACGACTACAACGACGACGACAACAATACCGGTAACACAATGCGGTGAAGTAAATATATGGCCACCAGACCCTCCTCAAGCTGATTCTCCTCCCCATCCCTCGATCATAAGCGTATTGGCAGGGGATGGATTTGTCACTTTAACGTGGGAAGAGGGGACTCAAGCGGATGGCTACTATGTGTTTTATACCGACTGTACCAGCGGGGTTGTCAAAAACCTGATGCAATTGCCATATATAACCACCAATAACCATTCAGTGACCATCACATCCCTGAGCAACGATACGCCCTATGAATTTAAGGTCTATTCTTTTCGGGATTTCGGTCCTGTTATCGTCCTTAGTGTTGGTTCTGAAGTAATAGAAGTCACACCTCCCATAACCCCAGTCAGTACGACTACAACCACAACAACAACTACAATACCCTTTAGTCCTATCGCGACAACGACAACGTTACCGTCAAAATGCGGTGAAGTGGATGTATGGCCGATCTCCAAACCTCCCCAGCCGGGCGCTCCTGCCGCACCTCAGAACTTAACAGGTGTAACGAAAAATGGCCGTATACTGTTCACTTGGGATCCGGTCCCGGGGGCAGACGGGTATTATGTGTTCTATACGGATTGTGCGGGTCCGAAAGTCAACAATTTATTTGATTTAAACCATGTCGAAACCGTGTCAAATTCTGTAACCATTACCGGGCTCATAAATGGTATGGCCTATGAATTTAAGGCGGTTTCTTATAAAGGGGCCGGTTTGGGCAAAATCCTCAGTTCGGAATCCGAAAAAATTACGGCAAGTCCCGCATTCATTGCGGGTACGCCTTCAGCTGCGGGCCTTTCCACGACAACTACTATAGCGACATACCCTTCTTCTCAGTCTTCCAAGGAGGATTGGTGCTCGGGGTATAATTTTGACGTTAATGGTGATGGAGAGGTTAATGTGTTGGATGCGGCCCTTATAATGCGGTATATAAAATTGAATTGCGTGAAGGAATAATTATTGATGGACTCGTAAAAATTCCCGGGAGCCGTCACTCCCGCGAAAGCGGGAGTCCAGAAGTACCCGCGCTGGATTCTCGTTCCCCGATCAGGTCGAGGACAGGCTTCGCGGGAATGACAAACAGGTGCGAATTTTGACTTTTTACGAACATATCATTATCGAATTTGAGTATAATTTCTGTAAATAGTTGAATCCGCTGACTAATATAAACACAGAAAAAACTACTCCAGGGTGATATCCCCGGTAGTGTTCACCCAGAACCCTTCGATCCCGTTCGGGAAGCAGTCGGCTTTTAGCTATCAGCTTTCAGCTAAATACAAAAAATATTTAATCCAAAGTGATTTCTTGAATTGCATTCACCCAGAACCCTTCACCTGGATTTATCTCTCCGAGGACTTCAAATCCCTTGTTTCCGGCATAGGTTTCGGTTGCGTCCGCTCCCAGGGACGGCAGATACACAGCCCAGTTATTGTCCTGCCATTTCCATATGGATGTTATTTGGTCCGCGTTATTGGTTATCAGTTCAGAGATTGTTTTTGTCTCGCTGCTCTTAAGCCCAATAAGGTTCCAACCCTTGCCAAGGGAGCAGGCACTGTTTTCAGGTTCGGTTCCCGATACAGCCAGTGTCTGTGAGGTTGCGGAGTTCACCCAGAATCCCTCGCCGCACTGGATGTCCTCCAAAAGAGAAAACCCCTTCTTTTCAATGTAATTGCTGAGGTCTTCCGCGCTCATGACCGTCTCTGGTATCCAGACCGCCCAGTTGTTATCTTTCCATTTCCACATGGAAATAATATCAGGTTTGATGTTGGCCATAATAGCTATGATGGATGAATCCATAGGCTCCAGTGGCAGGGCCAGGAGATTCCAGCTCTTGTCCATGTCTCCAGTAAAACAGCCTTCTCCCCCTCCGGTCACTATAAACTCCTCCGGAGGGGTGGAGATCACATTGCCGGCATTGTCATTGACGCAAAAAACAATCTCATAGGTCCCGTTACAAGGAAAGGTGTAACTGCCTTTGAAGGTCTTGGTCCCGGATTGGTTTGTCAGGGTAAACCGGTCTAAACCCAGGGCAGGGGCGCTGTATTCTTCGGTGACGACCGGGGGCTGGTAATCGGGCGGGGTAAGGGAGGCCCATACCGTTACCCCTTCCACATTCATGATGTCCAGCACCAGTGTGAACTCCTGCTCAACGCCGGCCACCATATTCTTGCCCTTGGTATAGGAGCTGATTTCCGGAAAAAGCCCCGCCATGCTGAAATCCCCGTATACCGGGGCGGGCATTATTTCCGCCCCGATCTGCTTTTGGGGCGTCATCTTGGCGTAGGGACTGCCGAGACCCGCCAGATCCAAAGAGGCCATGTCAAAGGCCTCTTCCCAGTCATAGCCCACCATCATATACTCGCTGAGAAACTGGCTGAAGGACAGATCTCCTGCATCATTGAGATAGCTGTATTCATCGGCCCCGGAGCTGGTGAATATAACCCGGTCCGTATCCGCAAGGGTATCCAAGAATGATCCCGAATAGCAGGCCTCGAACATGACAATGGAGATACGGCCCGAATCGGCCTCAAAGGCGTCCAGGAAGGAATCCAGTTGAATGCCTGTGAGTATCTGGCCCGCATCCACCAGAAAGGTGGCGTTGCTCTCCCCGTGATCCACAAGGTATAGATAGAGGGGGCCGTCATTGGACTGATCCCCTGCCCAGTTTATGCCGGCCTGGAGGGAGGATATCGTCTTTTCTGTCTGATCCACGATGCCGTCGGCAAGGCCGTCAAAGTCAAGATCCTGGTTGTTCACATGATTGATATAGTAGATGTCTTCATCCTCAAAACCTCTTGCAATAAATACCTGGTACATCCGGTTTGAGAGATATTGAACGGCATCTTTAATCTTGTCTTTGGGATCATCTTTTTTGCCCCCTGCAAGGATGATAAGGTTCCCGTAATGCTTCCCCATGGACTCCTGACCCACCTTGAGATCCATGGAGGCCATCAGGCCCGCCAGATAGGCAATGACCTTTACCTTGCCCTCTGACTTGAAAGTCACCACCCCTTCCTCGACTTCAGCCACTGAGGAATCGTTGCTGACCCACTTTGATAACAGGGTAAAATCGTAATCCACCCCGTTCTTGTCCCTGAAGATGGCCTTGAGATTCAGGGTGTCATTGGAAGCGTAAGACTCATCAGGGTATTGGCCTGATTTCAGGTAGAGACCGAGGGAGATGTTCGGCTGAACAGGGGCCGAGGAATCGATGACATAGGTGAAAGACCCTGAGTCCGACCAGTTGTCCTCATCATCCTGTTCCTGGACATAGAGGGTGTGACTTCCATCGGACAGGGGACTCTCCGGGGTGAAATGGGTGGAGGCGGTCTCTATTGCGCCGCTTTCCAAGTCACTGTCGTTTAGTTTATATCGGAACGTGCCGTTGCCTCCTCCGGATGACCAGTACCAGGTGGGAGAGGAATAACCCGTGGGGCTTGTCCCGGCTACGGCAGGAGCAGACAGTTGAGAGATTGTATACCCGTCGATAAACAGGTCCTGTGAAAGGACATAATCCTCTGTCTCATTGCCTGTCCCGTTTCCATCGGCATCCAGGAGCGGAGTCTGGGATTCAACAGAATCGCAGGCCTGGTCAAAGGCATTGTATATACTATTTCCGTCAAAGATATGGCTCCAGAAGAAGCTGGAAAAGGGGAGAGATCCCTGGGCCTGGGAATAGGAGCTTTCCCCATATGAGGCGCTCGCGATGACACTCCTTTTTTTACCCTCGGCAGGTACGAGATAGAACAGGAACCCATTAGGGACAGGGGCGTCATATATTACCGTCACCCTGCCCGGCATCTCCTCCTGGAGGGTGTCCAGCCAGTTGGCGAGGTCATAGGGAGAGAGGGTCTCTGTATCATTCATCCGGAAGGGGCCTTCAGCCCCGTGGCTTACAAGATAGACAATAAGATTTTCCCCGCCTACAGCCCAGGAGGTGATAACTTGCTGCAGATTTTCATTGGTTGCGACTCCATCCACATCATCTAACTCCCCATTCCCGTCCAGGTCCAGGTCCGTATCCGAAGTCAGGTAGTAGATGCTCTCCTTGGTAAATCCCTGATAGGTTAGGGCGCGGTAGGCAAAGTTGGCGCACATCTGGGTGGCA